>NZ_JAHWZY010000053.1:0-34320 GCF_041380215.1 Streptomyces pimonensis | reverse complement strand
CGGTGTAGGTAATACTGGACGCCACGTGGAGCCTCTGGTTGTACGGAACGTGATCTTCGCAGACCTGTTCCTACCAGGGGCTTCACTCTTGTCTGACGCCGAGTCGCCATCCCGCCATCAGGCATCATCACGCATCGCAACCGTCACGTTGCCGAGAAGACCTCACTACCTGAAACTGCTTCCTCCGGGACCCGTCGTCCCAGTATCAGGCTGTCCAGCTCAGAGGGGGAACTTCACTCGCCGGGTGCCCCATGTCGACGGTCGGGTCGAACACCGTCACCCGTACGACGAACGACCCGGTCAGTTCCCTGACGGCATGCCGCACACAGTGTCGGACCCTGTCCGGGTGCAGTTCGGCCCCGAACAAGAACCTGCAGTCCCGGATCAGACGCTCCATGTGTCGGCTCAGGCCCCGTATGCGCCGATCGTCCACGCGCATGGAGGTGAAGTGCGCGTAGTGCGTCAGGGCGAGGGTCAGCAGGGAATCGGGGTCAACGGGCCGTCCGTTCAGTTCCGCCATGGCCCCAGGGTGCCAGGCCAGACGGCGAACGCTCACCGCGAGGAGCATGGAAAGCCGCGCTCGGCGAGGCCCAGGCGCAGCTCGCCGAGGAAGGACAGGGCGGGGCCACGGGTCGGAAACCGGTCATGGTCCATCCGCCGCCGGACGGCCGGCACCGGGCCGCAAACCGCCCTGCCGGGGTCGGCGGAGCGCGCCGTCAGCCGCCGCACGAACGGCTCGATTCCGTCTGCATACGGGTGTCAGCCGTGGTCGCCGCGCAGAGGGGCACCGTAACCGTATCGTGCTCCAGGCGGTCGACGGCCGCAGGCTCCCCCGGGTCGCCGCTGTCGGCGGATGACGATAGTTTCCGGTCACATTCGCGTACTCGTGCTTTACCTTTGCCACGCATAACGGAATCCTTCCTCGGAGCGGTTGCAGGGCATGATTGTCACCCAACCGAAGCTCATGCACACTGACGTGAGGGCCAGCACAGATGTTCCTGAGGAAGGATCTTCGGCGTGTCATCCCGGCAACTCCCCCCCTGATCACCAGCCACGGCACTCGGCACTCCCCGGAAACCTGCACTTTCAAATGCGGGAATGCCTGCTCCCGCGACGCGCCGAACACCTCGGGAAATAGTTATTTCGGTGACCTGTTACGCAGGGCCCTGTCGCGCAGGGCCTTACTCGGTTGTGGAGCTCTCTCCCTGGTGTCGCCGACCACGACTGCTGCCCGAGCCCAGGAGCCCGGTCCGCGAGAACAGGAGACGGGCCGGCGGGGCTTCGCACCGGTGTCTCCGGACAGCGGGGACCGGGTGACGGTTCCCGAGGGCTTCACCCACGAGTTGCTGATCGGCTGGGGGGACGCCGTCCTGCCGGGCGCCCCGCCCTTCGACTTTGACCGTCAAAGCGAAGCCGCCCAGGCACGGCAGTTCGGGGTGAACAACGACTACTGCGCCCTGGTCCCACTGCGCGCCGCGGGGCAGTGGTTGATGGTCTCCAACCACGAGTACGCCACCGAACCACTGATGTTCCCCGACTGGAATCCCGAAGTGCCGGCGGAAGCCCATGTGCGGACGACCTGGATGGCGTACGGGCTGTCGGTGGTCCTCGTGGAACAGAGGGGTGACGGCGGGCTGAGGGCCAGGGTCGACGGACGGTGGAACCGCCGCATCACCTTGCTGAGCCCCTTCGAGGTGCGTGGGCCCGCCGCCGGTTCGCCCCTGTTGCGCACGTCGGTCGATCCGGCGGGGACCCGTGTGCTGGGCACGATGGCCAATTGCTCGGGCGGAATCACTCCCTGGGGCACGGTGCTGTCGGGTGAGGAGAACGTGCACATGCCTTTCGCCCACGCCGACAAGGTGGCGGATCCGCTGGTCAGAGAGGGCTTGAGGCGGTACGGGTTCGCGGAGGGCCCCTCTCTGCGCGGCTGGGAGGCGCACGACACGCGGTTCGACCTCGGTCGCGAGCCCCACGAAGCGCACCGGTTCGGCTGGATCGTCGAGTTGGATCCGCTGGAGCCGGACTCCGTGCCCGTGAAGCACACGGCGCTGGGTCGTTTCAAGCACGAGGGGGCCAACGTCTCGACCGCCCCGGACGGGCGTGTCGTGGCCTACATGGGGGACGACGAGCGGTTCGAGTACATATACAAGTTCGTCTCCGACGGGCGCGTGCGGCCGGGTGACGATCCGGCCGCACGCAGGCACAACAAGCGCCTGCTGGACTCCGGCACCCTCTACGTGGCGCGGTTCGACGGGGACGATGCGGCGGAGGAGATCGATGGCTCCGGCCGGCTTCCGGCCGATGGAGCGTTCGACGGTACGGGCCGGTGGATTCCGCTCGCGCACAACGACCGCAGTTTCGTACCGGGCATGAGCGCGGCCGAGGTGTACATCTTCACCCGGATCGCCGCAGACCGAGTGGGGGCCACCCCCATGGACCGCCCCGAGGACGTCCAGCCCCACCCCGTGACCCGGCGGGTGTACGCGTCCCTGACCAACAACGACCAGCGCGGGGCGCCCGGCCTGCCGGCTCCCGACGAGGCCAACCCGCGGTCGGGCAATCGCGACGGGCACGTCCTCGAGCTGTGCGAGCGCAAGGACGATCCGACCGCCGAACGGTTCCACTGGCGGCTGTTGTTGGTCTGCGGCGACCCGGAGTCACCGGGGACGTACTACGCGGGGATCGACAAGGCTCGGGTCAGTGCGATCTCCTCCCCCGACAACCTGGCCTTCGACGAGCACGGCAACCTGTGGATCGCCACCGACGCGGGCGGCAGGGGCGGCCGCAACGACGGGCTGTACATGGTGCCGCTCGACGGTCCGGAACGCGGACAGGTGCAGCGGTTCCTCACGGTGCCCACGGGTGCCGAGTGCTGCGGACCGGTGATCGGTCCGGATTTCGTGCTGGTCTCGGTACAGCATCCGGGAGAGCTGCCCGGCGCCAGCCCGCAGCAGCCCGCGTCACACTGGCCGGACGGAGGCTCCGCGCAGCCGCGGGCGTCCATCATCGTGGTGCGCCGCAAGGACGGCGGACCCATCCTTGGCGGGGACGGGTAGCACCATCATTCGGCGAGGGCGACGCCCCCGGGGAAGTGTGACGTCCGCCCGGCAGGCCGCCGAGCACGTTGCTTTCACGCCATCATCGAATCATCGTCGCCAATCAAGGCCCGGCCGCTTGCGTTCCCGACCTCATGGCGATTTATGCTTTAGCGAAGTCTCGTTCCGTGTGCACCGACAAGCAGCCAACCGAGATATGCACCCGGGGGACAGACATTCCCTCCGAGGTAGGCGCCCAGAATCTTCACATAGCGTCGCACGTTCTTTACCGGTGCGCTCCGCCGACGTTTATCCGTCCCAACACGTCTGCTCAGAGCAGGCGGCAGGCATCATTTTCCGCAATCAGTGAGTGGGTGACAGTGCAGTCGTCTGTGAACTTTTCCCCGGCAGCCGATTTCTACGACAAGACACGTGGAGGCGAGGCACGCGGCCGGAGGATCGCACCGGCCATCGCCGAGCGCACGGCGAAGGACCGCCTGCTCCTCGACGCGGGCATGGGCACCGGCGTGGTGGCTCTGGCGCTCACCGACCTCGGCTACTCCGTGGTGGGCATCGACCTGTCGCACTCGATGCTGACGAAAGCCGTGAGCCGCGTCGGGCAGACGGCCGCGGCGGCCTCACTGACCGCGCTGCCGTTCCCGGAGCGGACCTTCTCGCAGGTCTACAGCGTGTGGGTGACCCATGTCGTGGGTGACCTGCGCAAGGGCTTGCAGGAGGTGCACCGCGTACTGGAACCGGGCGGGCGCTACGTGGTGATCCCCGGCATGATCCTCTTCGACGACCATCCGGTCGGCAGGATCATGGAGGAGGTCCAGTCCCGCACGGCGGAGGCGGATGACCGGGCCGAGCGCATCCTGCCGCTGGCCGAGTCGGTGGGTTTCACCGCCGTGGAGGTCGGGGAGCTGGATGCGGCGACGCACGAGCACAGTCCGGAACAGATCGCCTCCGGACTCGAGCAGCGCATGTTCTACCACCTGTGGGCCGTGGACGACGCGGTCTTCGAGGAGAAAGTGGCTCCCTTGGTGAGGGAGTTGCGGGCCCTGCCCGACCCGGACCGTCCGATCACCCGGCGGACCCGGCGGCAGATCATCGTCCTCGAGAAGCGGGGGTGACCGTGTCCACAGACCATCGCAGCGACTTGGCCGCCGAGGTGGCGGGAACGCCGCTCATCGCCATGCTCACCGAGCCGGAATCCCCAGCCGTGCCGGCCGTGACCGAGGAATTGGGCAAAGCGGGCGTAAGGGCCGTGGAGATCACGCTGACCTCCCCGAACGCGCTGGACGCCGTTCGCCGCAGCGTGGTCACCGGCGCGGCGCTGGTGGGCGCCGGGACCGTACGGGACCGCGAGACCGCGCGGCGCGCCGTGGAAGCCGGCGCACACTACCTCCTCACCCCTGGTGTACTGCCGGACGTGCTCGACGAGGCCGGGTCGTTGGGGGTGCCCGTGGTATGCGGCGCGTTCACCACTACCGAGGTCATGGAGGCATGGCGGCTCGGCGCCGCACTGGTCAAGCTCTTTCCCGCGCGGCTGGGCGGGCCTGCGTACCTGGCCTCGCTCACGATGGCGTTCGGGGACATCCCCCTCGTTCCGACCGGCGGGATCACCGCCGACGACCTGGCCGACTACTTCGCTGCGGGCGCACACGCCGCGGCGCTCGGCCGGCCCCTTGTCGGTGACGCGCTGCACGGCGGGAACCTCGCCGACGTGCGGCACCGGGCCGCCGACCTCCTCGACCGGGTCCGGGCCGCCCGGGGCTGAGCGCTCGTCGGCCCCGCCGCCTTCGTATCCGCTGCTCCCGGGCAGCACGCCGCACCGCCATCACGAAAGGAAGACCGTTGGGTCTGGACCGCTCCTTCGCACTCGACCGCAGGGCCGAGCGGATCGACGCTCTGGCCGCCAAGCGAAAGAAGGTGATCGCCTCCGACCAGATGATCGAGGGGCACTACCCGGTCTTCGCCGACTGGGCCCACGGGGCCCATTTCTGGGACGTGGACGGTAACAAGTACCTGGACTTCTTCCTGTCCTACGGCACGGTCATCCTCGGCCATGCCGATCCGGACGTGGATGAAGCCGTGGTGCGCGAGATCCGTCGCGGCTTCGCCACCGGACTGATGAAGCCCGTGCAGACCGAGCTCATCGAAGAACTGCTCGGCATCGTGCCAGGCGCGGAGATGGGCATGCTGCTCAAGACCGGGTCGGACGCCACCGGTGCGGCCGTACGCCTGTCCCGGGCCTTCACCGGCCGGGACCGCGTGGTGCGCTGGGGCTACAACGGCTGGCACGACTGGTGCGCTCAGTGGGACCACGGGATCCCCGCCGTCAGCCGGGCGCTGGTGGACACGTTCACCTACAACGATCTGGATTCGCTGCGGGCGGTCTTCGAACGCCACCGCGGGCAGATCGCCTGCCTGGTGATGATGCCGTTCATGGTCGAGCGTCCTGCGGAGGGATTCCTCCAAGGCGTGCGGGAACTGACGCGGGAGCATGGCACCCTGTTGGTGTTCGACGAGATCCGCTCCGGCTTCCGGCTCGCCCTCGGTGGCGCGCAGGAGTACTACGGGGTCACCGCCGATCTGGTGACGCTGAGCAAGGCTTTCGCTAACGGGTACGCCATCTCGGCGCTGACCGGGCGGGCCGACGTCCTGCGCACTCTGGACACGGTGCACATCTCGTCCACCTACTATGCCAACGCCGACGCGATGGCCGCTGCGCTGGCCACGGTGCGCAAGCTGCGGTCGGGCGACCACCTCAAACGGATCTGGCAGATGGGTGAGCGGCTGCAGAGCGGTCTGGGGAGGCTCGTCGAGGAGTTCGGAGCGCCGATCGACGTGGTGGGTCATCCTCCCATGCCGTTCCTGGACTTCCACTTCGGCGACGAGGACCGCAACCAGCAGGCGAAACGTTCCTTCTACACGGCGACGATCCGTGAAGGTGTCTTCCTGCACCCCAACCACCACTGGTTCATCTCGGCGGCCACCACGGACCACGACATCGACACGGCGGTCGGCGCGGCACGGCGCGGTTTCGAGGCGCTCGCCGAGGCCGGCTGGCTGCCGGCGGACTGGCGCCGACGGCAGGAGGACGGAGCGGTATGACCGACCACGAGCGGGGATCCGGGCTGGCAGGGGACGACGACGTGCCCGGTGCCTGGCACGGTTTCGGGATGGTGCGCCCGCGCGTCCGCAGCGAGGCGCACTGGACCGAGGAACAAGAGGTGATAGGCCCCGGCCTGCAGGCCGTGATGCTGCTGTCACGACTGTGCGTGGCGGACGCGGACGGCCCCGAGATCGTGGACCTCGACGGCAACCGCATCATCGACTTCCAGGGTGCGGGCGGCGTGAACTCCATCGGTCACGCCGAGCCGCGCTTCACCGCGGCCCTCGCCGAGGAACTGACCCGGGCCACCGCCGGCGCCTTCGGCAGCCCTGCCCGGCTCGACATGGTGCGGGCGTTGCGCGACTTCCTGCCCGGGGACCTGGACATGATCCAGTTGTACAGCGGGGGCACGGAGGCGGTGGAGGCGGCACTGCGCCTGGCGAAGTCCGTCACCGGCAAGCACGAGTTCCTCTCCTTCTGGGGCGGCTTCCACGGCAAGACCATGGGCAGCCTGGCCCTGACCGCCGGCGCCCGCTCGGGTCTCGGGCCGCTCCCGCCCGGTTACTTCTCCGCCCCGTACGCCAACTGCTACCACTGCCCCTTCAAGTTACGGGCCCCCGACTGCGGCTTCGCCTGCGTGGAGCACGCCCGAGACGTGATCAAGGAGAACTCCACCGGGGCGCTCGCCGCGATCGTGGTGGAGCCCGTGCAGGGCAGGTCCGGCAATGTGGTACCACCCCCGGGCTACCTCACGGCCCTGGGCGAAGTGGCCCGCGAATTCGACGCGCTGCTGATCGCCGACGAGATGATGACGGGCTTCGGCCGCACCGGTGCCGCCTTCGCCCACCAGCACGAGAAGGTCCGCCCCGACGTACTGACCGTCGGCAAGGGCATGGGCGGCGGTTACCCGGTCACCGGGGTCATCGCCGCGGAGCAAACCATGGCAGCGGCTCCGTTCTCCGAGCCCAGCGCGAGCTCGTCCAGCTTCGGGGCGTTTCCCATGGCGTGCCGGGCGGTGGCCTCGACCACGGCCATCCTCACCGAGGACAAGCTGGTCGGCAACGCCGCCGTCCGGGGCCGGGAAATGCTCGACCAGTTGGCCGACCTCACGGAACTCGCTCCGTTGGTCGGTGACGTGCGCGGTGCCGGACTCGCTCTCGGAATCGAACTAGTGGTGGATAAACGAACGCATGAACCGGCGCCCAAGAGCCTGGTCCAGCGCGTCTACCTGAAACTGCTGGAAGCAGGCGTGCTGGTGATGCTCGGCGGCAACACACTGCGGCTGTACCCACCCCTGAACGTCGACCGCACGCAGACCGAGACCGCCGTCGGCATCCTCCGCGAAACCCTGATCGGCATCGGGAGGGAGGGGTGATCGTCGCGTTCGACACCGACCGCCTCACCGCCACGGCGGCCCAGGCCGCGGCGGAGGCGGGGAGGGAACTGCTGCGCTGGCACGGCACCCGGTTGACGGTGCGCAGCAAGGAAGGCGATGCGCCGGTCAGCGACGCCGATCTGGCGGCCGAGCACCAGGCACTGGGCATCCTGCGCATGTACACACCGGACTTCGGGATCGTCTCGGAGGAGTCTGGTGCCGTCGGTCTCCGCGACGGCCGGCCGACCTGGATCGTGGACCCGCTCGACGGCACCACCAACTATCTGCGCGGACTGCCCGACTACGCGGTCGCCCTGGCGCTGATCGTGGAAGGCCGCACTCATCTGTCACTGATCCGGTTCCCCGAGTCGGGCGAGGTGTTCCGGGCGGTGGCCGGGCAGGGCGCCTTCCGCAACGACGCGCCCCTGCACATCGGGGACCGCCCTCCGGGCAGGCCGCTGGTGGCCACCGGCTTCGGGACCGACGGCGTGGTGCGCGGCCGACAGCGGTCGGTGGCCGACCGGCTGCTCAACGCGGGCTTCGAGATACGCGAACCGGGCAGCGCCTCCACCGGACTGTGCCGCGTCGCCTCCGGGGCGTACGACGGTTATCTGGAGTTCGGCATCGGGGTCTGGGACACCGTGCCCGGCGCGCTGCTGGTCGTTGAGGCGGGAGGCACGGTCACGGGGTGGGGCGGTGCCCCCTTCACGTCCCGGCACGACAACGTCGTCGCGGCGTCGCCGGCCATCCACCGGGAACTGGTCGAGGCCGGGGGGCCCTGCCCGCCGGTGATACCGGAAGGACAGGCATGAACGTGGAGGGGACGCACCCCGCACAGACACCGATCGGCCGGGACGCGTCCGTCTCGCTGGTCATCGTCGGGTTCGGCACGGCCGGCGGTGCCCGCCTCAGCGGATACGGCTCCGTACCGGGCGTCGAGGTGGCAGCCGTGGTCGACCCTTCACCCGAGCGCCGGGGTCAGGCCGCCCGTCTCCTGCCGCACGGGCTGGTGCTCTCCTCCCTGGAGGAGGTGCTGGCGGCCGCCCCCGGTGTGGACGTCGTCGACGTGTGCACGCCCCCGGCCTTCCACGGCCCGCTCACGCGGGCCGCGCTCTCGGCCGGTCGGCACGTCATCTGCGAGAAACCGGTCGCGACGCGCGGGGCCGAGGCGCGCGAGCTGACGGCGCTGGCCCGTGCCCGGGGGCGGCTGCTCTTCCCCTCGCACAACTACGGGACCTCCCCCGTCATGACGACGCTGCGCGAGGCGGTCGCTGAGGGCTCCCCGGCCTCCGGCGGTGGCGTGGGGCACTTGGAATCGGCCACCTTCCGCATCCTGCGTGACCGGCACGCGCGCGGAGTGGCGGGGTACTCCCCCGACTGGCGCCGGTCCCCCGAACTGGCCGGCGGCGGCATCCTGCTGGACCACGGTACCCACTGCGTCTACATGGCGTTGCGGCTGTTCGGCCGGGCCCCCGTGAAACTGTCCTGCACCGTGGAGCGCCCCGGCGGGGACCGCTCGGCGGTGGACGAGGCGGCCCGGCTGCGTCTGGACTTCGGTGACGGGCAGTGCGACATCGAGCTGAGCTGGACGAGCGGGGAGCGGTCCAACCACTACGCGGTCCGCGGCTCCTCCGGGTCGGTGCGCATCGACGACGGAGAGGTGACCGGCCGCACGGCGGGAGGCGAGTGGCGGCGGTCCCTCGTTTCGCCGAGCAAGGACCAGACGCACCTGGAGTGGTTCACGCCCATGTACGAGGACTTCCGGCGGGCGCTCGCCGACCCCGGGGCGTGGGGCGTCTGCGCCCGGGAGATCGTGGACACCGCCCGGGTCGTCGAGGCGGCCTACGCGTCGGCGGACGCGGGCGGACGCATGGTGGCGGTATGAGTTCGTCGGCCCCGCCCGGCCGGAGCGGCGCACCGGCCGGGGCGACCGGCCGGTGCGTGGGCGGATCAGCCGCCCGAGCCAATGGCGCGGGCGAGCAGCGGGCCCTCCTCGGACAGGTTGTCGAAGGTGGTGGAACGCTCGTGGGACGCGAAGTAGTGGCAGACCACGCGGTCGTCGATCTCGGGCAGCCACTCCAGGCGACCGGAGCGGTACGGCTCTCCCAGATTCCGCGTCCGCCCCGTGCCCAGCCTCCCTCCGAGCAGCGAGTACGACATCTGGGTGACGTAGCGCGGCGCGAAGCTGATCTCGCGGGGCAGTGCGTTCAGGGTCCGCTCCAGAAAGTCCGCGTCGAAGAAGGCGGCGGAGTCCACGGCGGCGAAGCCGCAGCACATGTAGGGCACGTAGGGGGTGCCCGGCAGGTGCTCCGCTATCCAGTGCACCCCCTGGGGCTCCCACCCGAACTCGGGCGAGTAGAGAAAGGCGGGACGCCCGTCCGACGGCGCCGTCGCCCACTCGACGAGTGTGTGTGGACGGGAGAGGAACACCACGTCGCTGTCCATGCTGACGACCGACGACGCCCGGCTGAGCAGGAAGTAGTCGACCAGCTGGAGGATGCGGACGTTGTTGCGGCGCACGGCGGCGAGCGTGGGGTGGTTCACGAGCAGTTCCTCCACGCGCCGGTCCGCTTCGGCGCGGTGGAGGATCCGGGCGTCGGGCACGTGCCTGCGCAGTCGGGCCGTGTCGCGCGGGGTGAGCGTGCCGTCGTCGTGCACCACGGGCGTCACCTCGGGCCAGAAGCGGGCCAGCGACTTGGCGGCGAAGAGGTAGAGCGGCACGTGGTCCGAGGAGACCAGGCTGTGCACCTCCACTCCGTGCTCGCCGGTGAAACGGGGCGCCTGCGTGGCCAGCAGCCGTCGGGTGAGGGCGAATACGTCCTGCGCGCTACCGGTGCTGACGGCTCCGGACTGACTCATGCGGGTCTCCTTGACCGAAGGGCAAATATGAATAAACCCCACGGATATCAGCAAATCAGGTCATCTACAGACGAATTGATACAAATCGATCAAAATTGGCTCTTCTTCACGCCTCATGAGGCCGACGTGGTCCGCGAGGCGATGGCACTGCTCGTTCCCGGTCCCGCCGACGCGCCGGGCGAGCCCGGCCCCGGGGCCCGTGAGGCGGACGCCGTGCGGTACGCCGACCGGCTGCTCGGCGCGTTCACCGTCGAGCCGCCCCTCGTGTACGCCTCCGGCCGCCCCGACGGCTCGTTCCTGCCCCTCTCTCCCGCCCAGCGGACGGGGTGGCGCCACCGGGTCGCGGACTTGCGCCGCGCCTATCGCGCGGGCGTGGCGGTTCTGGACCACCTCGCGGGCGGGGACTTCGCCGCCGCCCCGTCTTCGCGGCGGCACCGGGCCCTGTGCGACGCCGAGGCGGCCGCCTTCCGCGACCAGCTCTTCGACCACGCAGTCGAAGGCACCTTCGGCGACCCCGTCTACCGGGGCCGACCCGCCCCTGAGGGCCGCACCTTGCTGGGCCTTCCGGGCCGGAACACACCCGCGACCGCGCCGACGGGTCGGCCCGACCCCGTGCGGCCCTACGCCAGGAAGGACCCCGACCCCGTCGCCGCCCTCGCCGAGCACTTCACGGAGGCCGCACGGCTGATCGCTTCGTCGGGAGGCTTCGGTGGCTGAGCGCGCGGTGGTCGTGGGCAGCGGTCCGGGCGGATCGACGGCGGCGATGGTGCTGGCCGAAGCGGGCTGGGACGTCACCGTCCTGGAGCGCGGCCCCAACCACTTCGAGGACTTGTCCGACCCGGCTCCGCGCCACGTCTTCTCCACAGACGAGATCAAGGGTCCGGTCCGCGGCTTCGAGTACCCCGATCCCCTCGCCGAGCCCCGCGTCTACCACGACCGGGCGTTCCCCGGACAGCCCGTCACCGGCTTCGTCAACGCCCTGCCGGCGGCCGTCGGCGGCGGCTCGGTGCACTGGGACGCCAAGACGCCCCGGCTGTGGGACCTCGACTTCGCCAAGCGCTCGACGCTGGGCCCGTTGCCGGACTGCGACGTGGTGGACTGGCCGTTCGACTACGCGGAGATTGCTCCCTACTACGACGAGACCGAGGCCCTCCTGGGCGTGCAGGGCGACCGTGCCGCACTGCCGGCGACGACCTCGCGCCGCGCTCCGCGCACCCGGGACTTCCCGATGCCGCCGGGCCCGGACCAGACGTCCTCGGTGCGGGTGGCCAACGCCGCGCGGACCCTGGGCCTGCACCCCTACCCGATGCCGATGGCCGCCAACTCCCTTCCATACGACGGTCGGCCGGCGTGCACCGACTGCGGCGCGTGCTGCGGCTACGGCTGCCCCAATCTCTCCCGCGGCAGCGCCCTGACGGCGCTGCGTCGCGCGGTCCTCGCGGGCGCCGAGGTACTGCCACTGGCCACGGCCGTGGAGGTGCGGCACGCCGGACGCAGGGCCCACGCGGTGGTGTACGCGGATGCCGAGGGCCGCCTGACGGAGCTGCCGGCCGACCGGGTGGTGCTCGCCGGATCGGCGGTGGAAAGCTGCCGGCTGGCCCTGCTGTCCGCGCTGCCCGACCCGTCGGGGCTGCTGGGGCGCCACCTGATGTTCCACTGGTACTCCGTCGCCTACGGACTGTTCCTCGGGGAGCGGGTGCGCGGCCCGAGGGGCCGGAACATCACCCACGCCCTGGACGACTTCGCGGACCCCGACCACCCCGGCGCGCGTGAGGCTGCCCGCGCGGCGGGGCTGCCGTATCTGCGCGGCGGAGTGGTCGAGCTGGGCGGCGGACAGCCCGGGCCCGTTCAGGAGGGTCGTCTCTACCGGCGGCTCCTGCCGAAGCTGGCGGGTGTGGCCTACGGCCCGGCCTTCCAGCGGCTAATGCGCGAGAGTCCTCTGCGGGACCGGTTGCTGGGGGTGCAGATGCACGGGGAGGACGTCTCCCAGCGGGAGAACCGCATCGAGCTCGATCCGGCCGTCCGGGACTGGCAGGGCCTGCCGGTGCCCCGCATCTCGTGGGCACCGCACGTTCACGAGACCACGGCCCAGCGCTTCTATCTGCCACGACTGGCCGCCCTGCTGGAGGCGACGGGAGCCGACGCGGTGGCCTCGGCCCCGGAGACCCGTTCGCGGGTCTTCCCCGATGAACCCGGCACCGTGCCCGGCAACTTCCACACCTTGGGCGGCCTGCGGATGAGCCGCGATCCGCGCAGGGGTGTGACGGACGGCGTGGGCCGGATGCACGCGCTGGACAACGTCTTCGTCGCCGACGGCGGCCTCTTCCCCACCTCGGGGGCGCACAACCCGACCCTGACGATCATGGCCACCGTGCTGCGCAACACCAGGAGGACCACGTGAGCGACAGGACCCCCGGGGGCACCCGGCCCTTCGCCTTCGATCCCGCCACCGCACTCGGCTGGAAGAACATCGGCTTGGACGGCTTGGGGTGCTTCATGCGCTCGGTCGAGGCGGTGTTGCTGCAGCGCGGTCACAGTACGGACGCGGTGGCGCGCGGTCTCGCCATACCGCTGGACCTGATACGGCGTGGCGAGTGGTACGGGCCGATGAGCCGGTTCCCGGCCTGCATGGTCCGCTGGCAGACGGCCGGGATCGGTGCGGGCCGACGCCAGTGGCCGCGCGTCGCCGAACTCGTCGGTTCCGGACAGCCGGTGGTGTTGATGCCGGACGGCCACCACTGGCCGGGCGACGACCACGAGGGCAGGGAGCACTACCACCACCACATGGTGCTGGCTCACCGGCTCGACGACCGGGGGCTGCACATCCTGGACACCGACGCCCCGGCCGAGGACGGCTACCGGCGGGTTCTGCCCGTCACCGATGCGCTGCGCCAGGCGTGCACCCGGTACGCGGTCGTGGAGCGCATCGCGCCGCCGGACACCCGGCGGCCGCAGGAGGTGGCCGCCGCACTGGTGCCACGCTCCCTGGTCCCACTCGCCGAGGACATCGCCGAACTGCGCGCGTTTCACGGCGAGGTGTGGTCCGGAGCACGCCTGCCACTGCTGCTGGCCAAGGGGATGGACGTGTGGGTGCTCGGGGACGTGCAGCCGCAGCTCTTCCTGCTGGGGCACGCCCTGGCGGGTGCCGAGCAACCACATGTCGCCGACGTGTCCCGGGCGGCGCTGGCGGCGGCGGGACGTGCCCAGAAGCTCGGCCTGCTGCTACTCGGACTGCACCGGTTCCGCTCGGAGGGCGTCTACGCGATGGCCCATGAGGAGATCGCCTCGCTGGCGGACGTACTGGAGGAACTGCTGGAGGCGATGTGCCGGCACACCGGGACCCTGCGCCCGCACGCGCAGGGCGACGGCACTCGGCTCGTACGGCGCCTGCGCGGTGAGACCGAGTGGTGCTTCGGGGAGGGCAGGCCCCTGCCCGAGCTGTCCTTCGTGTGAGGCGGAGTGGCCGCCCGCAGGGGCGGCGGACGCCCGGAAAAACAGCTTGAAAAAGCGATGAAAAACCTTGCGGAGAGCTGCACGCAAAACACGCGGCCGCACGGCTGGAACACTATTCTCTGAGCGTCCTAAATAGATCTTCACCATCATTTGCAAAATGTTTGACAGTCATGATTGATGGATCTAGCGTGTGGCCTGGTTTTCTCGTCGCCACACGGCAGACAAAGGGGTAAGCATGGCCATGAACAGGGAGAACAACCTCGCATTCCCGGACCGTTCGGCAGTACTGGAGGAGGTGCGCACAATTCTCATCGAGCAGTGCGAAACACCGGAGAGCGTCGCGGGAAATCTCACCGAAGAGGACCCTATGAGCCAGCTCGGACTCGATTCCATCACGCTTACTTATGTGTTCACTCACTTCGAGCAGAAGCACGACCTGACCTTCGAGAACGATGACATCGATCCCCTGCGCTACACCACGGTCGGCGAGTTGCTGGACGTTCTCACCACGCGCATCCACGAGGCCGCCGCGGGGGCCCCGTGATCACACGGACCGTCGCTTCCCCCAGTGGTCCGCCACCGGGAGCCGACACGGACGCGTCGGGCCCCGACGACCGGCTCCTCATGGACACCTTCATGTCCCAGTACCGGCTGCCCGCGGTCGCCGCCGCGGACCGCCTCGGCCTCTTTCCGTCGCTCGCCGGGGCCCCGGCCGACGCGGGCGGGCTCGCCGCGTCACGCCGCCTGGACCGGGTCGGGACCTCGGTGCTGCTGGAGTTCCTCGCCGCCCTCGGGTATCTGGCAGTGCACGGGGGCCGGTACCACCTGACACCGGCCGCCCGCACCTTCCTGCTGCCGGACGGATCCCGCTACTGGGGGCCCATGCTGACGCTTGGCTGGGACGAACGCTGCACCGCCGTGCGGGAGCTGGTGACCACCGGTACTCCCCACGGCTACCGGGGCAGGGGCATCTGGGAGACGCACGAACGCTCTCCCCGCCACGGCGAGCAGTTCGCACGGGCCATGCACGCGCACTCCGCGGGCCCGGCCACGGCGCTGGCCAGCCAGCTGGACCTGACGGGCTGCACCGCCCTGCTGGAGGTCGGGGGCGGCGTCGGCACCTTCGCCATGGCCCTGGCACGCCGCAACCCGCACCTGAAGGCCACCGTCCTGGACCTGCCGGTGGTGGAACGGGAGGCCAACCGGCTGCTGGAGCGGGCCGACCTCGCCGAACGGGTCCGGCTGCGCACCGGTGACATGTTCGCCGACCCGTGGCCGGGTGACCAGGACCGGGTGCTGTTCGCGGACGTGCTGAGCGACTGGGACGACGAGCACTGCCGCGGTCTGCTGGAACGCGCCCGCGCCGCCCTGTCCGTCGACGGCCGGCTGCTCGTGCACCAGGTGATGCCCGACGACGCGGCCCGGCTCTCCCCCACCGTCTCGGGCTATTCGCTCGCCCTCGCGGTCATGACCGGTGGCCGGCTGCGCACGTTCCGGGAACTCGTCGCGCTGCTCGAGGCGAGCGGCTTCGCCGACTGCACCGTCACGCCCGTCTACGGTCACTACGCCCTGATCACCGCACGCCCTGCCTGACATCGGCCCGGCTCCGCCGGGTCCCAGCCCACCGGCCGCCCGCACCCGAAGGGGAGACCCCGCATGGACAGCCCGCCCCGCGTCACCGCCGTCATCACCAGCCGTGAGCGCTTCTCCTACGCGGAGGAGTCCCTCAAGAGCTTCTACGCCCACACCGACGTTCCGTGCCACGTCGTGTACGTCGACGTCAACTCGCCCAAGGACCGATGGGAGCGGCTGCGCCGGCTGAGCGACGTCCACGGCTTCACCGCGGTGCGCGTGAACAAGTACGTCTCGCCCAACTGCGCCCGCAACATCGGGCTGCGCTACGCGCAGGGTGAGTACGTCGTCTTCCTCGACAACGACGTGGAGTACACGGACCACTGGCTGGAGCCGCTGATCACCTGCGCCGACGAGGAAAAGGCCGCGATGGTCGGCCCCCTCTACCTGCACGGGCCGCTGGAGGAGCAGACGGTCCACATGGCAGGCGGGGACATGGAGTTCTCCGGTGTCTGGGGCACGCGTGAGTTCACCCAGACCCAGCGGTACTTCATGAAGCACGTCTCGGACGTACCCACCGACGAGATGCGCCGCCAGGCGTGCGACATCATCGAGTTCCACTGCGCGCTGGTGCGCCGCTCGGTCTTCGACCAGGTCGGAGGCATGGACGAAGGGCTGCTGACCACCCGCGAGCACCTCGACTTCAGCCAGCGGGTGCTGGACGCCGGCGGCACGGTGTGGTTCGAGCCAAAGTCGGTGATCACCTACCGCATGCCGCCGCCCTTCGCGCTCAGCGACCTGCCGTACTTCATGCTGCGCTGGAGCGACGCGTGGACGGCCGAGACGCTCAAGCACTTCGCCACCAAGTACGGCATCAAACCCAGTTACGTCGAGCGGGTCGCCAAGAACCGCAAGGGCCGGCAGTGGCTGCTGTTCGAGCAGATCAAGGACTACCTGCCCGACGCGCTCGGCCCGGCCGGCACCAAGGCGGTCAAGCGGGTCTTCCAGAAGGTCGAGCCGATCGGCAACCGCCTGCTGGTGGAGCTCATGGCCCTGCGCGAGCCCCCGCTGGAATGGCAGGTCCACCACGGCAGCGGTCTGGCGGCCCCGGAGCCGACCGCCGCGGGCGCCCCCCGGTGAGCGCCCGCCCCCCGGCCGAACCGCGCGTCCTGGTGGTGACCGGCATCCCCGGCAGCGGCAAGTCCACCGTGGGCGCCCTGCTGGCGAGCCGGTTCGACCCCGCCGTCCTGATCGAGGGCGACGTGCTACGCCGCATGGTGGTCACCGGGCGCGCCGAGATGACACCCGACCCGTCGCCGCAGGCGCTACGCCAGTACGACCTGCGGCTGCGCCACCTGGCGATGCTGACCCGCTCGTACACCGCGGAGGGTTTCACCGTGATCGCCGAGGACAACCTGCTGGGCGAGCACCTGGAGCGGTTCGTCGGCCTGCTCGGCGGCGTCCGGCCCTGCCACGTGGTCGTGCTGGCCCCGCAGCCGGAGACGGTCCTGCGCCGGGACGCCGGCCGTGCCCGTCAGGCGTACGACGGACAGGGCTGGGGGGCACGCGAACTGGACGAAGTGTTCCGCCGTGACACCGCGCGCATCGGCCTGTGGCTGGACACGACCGGCCAGAAGGAGGATGAAACGGTCCAGGAGATCCTGGACCGCCTCGACGAGAGCGTGCTGTCGTGAACGCCGCAGTCCCCGCCCCCTCCCTGCGGGGCGGACCGTCCGGGAACTCCGGCGCCCGCGGCCCGTGCAGCGGGGAGGCCCACGTGCACCAGGCACTGGTGACCACTGAGGCCGTGCATCACTGCGCCGGGCTCCTCGACGCCGCCGAGCGCGAACGGGCCGGCCTGCTGGCGGAGCGGGCCGCCGCCCGGTTCATCGTGGCACGCGGACTGCTGCGCTCGGTGCTGTCCGCGCGGCTGGGAGTACCGCCGGAAGACGTCGCGCTCGCGGCGCGCTGTCCGGGCTGCGGGACGTCCGGCCACGGCCCGGTGCGGCTCGCCGGGGACGACGCCGCGGGCTGGGCCCTGTCGGTCGCGCACTCGGGGAGCCTGGTCGCAGTGGCCGTGGGGCACGAGAGCGGACCGCTGGGAGTCGACGTGGAGACCGCGGAACGGACGGCGGACGTCGGGGAACTGGCCCCACGACTGTTCGGTCCGCAGCAGACCAGCCGGTTCGCCCGGCTGGCCGCGCCGGTGCGGCGGGCCGCCCTGCTGCGGGCCTGGACGAGTGCGGAGTCCTATGCGAAGGCCACCGGCACCGGACTCGGTCACGCCCTGGTCCGCGTGGGCGCGCGGCTCGATGCCGCAGGCCGGGTGACCGTGGCCGGTCCCGAGGAACTGGCCGGCTGGTCGGTGCGCGCCGTCCCGGCGCGCGCGCCCGGCTACGCCGCGGCCGTGACGGTCCGGCACGGCACACGCGTCCACACGCACGCAAGCACGGACCTGACGGCCGGCCCACCGGCCGGCTAAGCACCGCCCGCCACCCGCCGAGGCGGCGGTGGCAGTCGCGCACACGAGGGGACACTGATGCGGCACACCGACGACGGCCCAACGGCACCCGCCGCCGCGCTGGAAGACCTGGTCCGGGAACGGCTGGCCGAACGGGTCGGCCCGGACCTGGCTCGAGGCATCGCCCGGGAGGACAAGTTCTCCGAACTCGGCATCGACTCGCTGGACATCGTGACCGTGCTGGCCGCGCTGGAGCGGGAGTGCGCCGTCGAGCGGATCGCCGACGGCGAACTGTGGGACATCGCGGACTCGGTCGGCGCCCTCGTCCGCCACCTGTCCGCGCACGGCCGGCTCCCTGGGGAGGCCCGGTGAGCGCACCGTCCTCCGTCGCCGTGACCGGACTCGGCGTGCTCTCACCCGGCGGCCGCGGCACCGACGCCCTGTGGCGGGCGTGCGCGGGCGGCAAGGTCGCCTTCCGGCCGGTCGAGCACTTCGACGTCTCCCGTACCGGCGCACACCTCGCCGGCTTCGTTCCCGAGGAGGCGACCGGACCGGAAGCTCCGCCGCCCGGGCACCCGGCACGACTGCCGTATCTGGTGCACCGGTCGACCGGCGAGGCCTTGGACGACGCCGAGTCGCGCACCGGTCCGGACCGGTTCCGCGCCGGGCGCACCGCCCTGGTACTGGGCACCACCGACAGCGGCGGGTTTCCGTCCGCCGCCGCCTGGCGGGCGTGGCACGAGGGACGCAGCCCGGTCGCCGGAGCCGGCTGGACCCCGTACGCCCCGCCCTCCTGGGACGGACCGGTGGTACAGGTGGGCAACGCCAGTGCCGCGGGCGCCACCGCTCTCGGAGTCGGCGCGGACCTGCTGCGCAACGGCGTCGCCGACCGGGTGCTGGTGTGCGGGGTGGACACCGTCACGGAGACCGCCTTCCACGGCCTGGCCTCGCTGCGCACGCTCAGCCCCGGTGGCTGCCGCCCGTTCGCCGTGCGCCGCTCCGGCATCCGGATCTCCGAGTGCGCCGCCACCGTCGTGCTGGAGCGCGCCGCGGACCGCCCGCTCGTCCACCTGCGCGGCTGGGGGAGCAGCAACGAGGCCAGTCAGCCGGCCCGGCCGGACTTCGAGGGGGTCGCCAAGGCGGTGCGCCGGGCCCTGGCGGACGCCCGTACCCGGCCCGAGGACATCGGGTACGTGAACGCGCACGCCGCCGGCACCCGTCACGGGGACGTGGCAGAACTGCGCGCGCTGGAGGAGGTACTGGGCGACCACCTGCCCCGCGTACCCGTCGTCAGCAGCAAGGCGGCGCTCGGCCACTGCCAGGGCGCCGCGGGCACCGTGGAGGCGATAGTGACCGTACTGACCCTGCTGCGCGGAGAGGTGCTGCCGACGCTCGGCCTGCAGGACCGCGACTCGCGCTGGGACCACCTGAACCTGGGGGACAAAAGGCCCGACCGGCCCCCGCAGGCGGCACTCACCCTCTCGTGCGGTCTGGGCGGATCCAACGTCGCGGTGGTGTTCGGCCATGGCGCCTGACGCCCCGCGGATCGCCGCGGCCGCGGTGCGTCTGGTCGAGCGGGACTTCCCCCGCGTACCGCGGGAGACCGCGGACGTCCCCCGGATGCCGCTCGCCGTGCGCGACGTGCTGGGCCCCGAACTGCTCGCCACCGCACGGGAAGCGCTGACTGCCGCGGGCGTCGCCGCCGACGACACGCACACGCTCGGCTGCGTCACAGCCTCCCATCGCGCCACCTCCGCCACCTCCGCGTACATCGCCGAGGTCTTGGACTCGCACGGACCGCGCTGGCTCGCTCCGGAGTGCTTCCTGCACTACTCGGCCCACTCGCTGACCGGGCGGCTGTGCATCGAACTCGGCCTGGACGGGGCTGCGGTCACGCTGACCGGGCCCTCCAGCGGGATCGATGCGCTGGGCTACGCCGCCTCCGTGATCGCATCGGGCCGGCTGCGCCGGGTCCTGGTGGCCGCCGCGTACTGGCCGCCGCCCGGCACTCGACGGGACACCGGAACGGTGCCGTTGCGCACCGCCGCCGTGGTGCTGACCGGCGCCGGCGGCTGGGGGGACGTCACCGGCTGGCGTCCGGGCGGCGGTCACCCCGCCGTAGGGGGAGCGGACGACGCGGACCACGAGCGGAGCGACCCCAGCGAGGCGTTCGCCGCCCTGGCCGACTGGTACCGGCGGCGCCCCGGCGTGCCCACCGAGCTGCTCGGGGGCGGTTCACGCCTCGTGCTCCGTCCGGGAGGTGCCGTATGAGCGTGACCACGCCGCACGACACACTGCCGAGCCTGCTCGAGGCTCGCGCCGCGACCGCGCCGGGACGGCCCGCGGTGGAGTACCGGGATACCACGGTCACGTGGGCCGAACTGGCCGACCGGGTACGGCGTGCCAGGGCCCGGTTGCGCCGGCGCACCCGGGCACCAGGGGCCCGTCTCGGCATACTGGCACGCAACGATCCCGACACCCTCGTGGCGCTACTGGCGGCGACCGCCGAGGGAAGGGAGGTCGTCCTGTACGACGGCCGGGCGACCGCGGCCGAACGCGACCAGGTGACCGCGCTGGCCGGCCTCATCGGGTGGCACACGCCCTCGGCCGCCGACCACGCGGACGGGCCCGCCGAACCCGAGGTCCCCGCGCTGGGGGATCCCCCGCCGGCTCCTTGGTTCGGCCTGGTCACGTCAGGCACCGGCGGACTGCCGAAAGTGGTGCGCAAGCACTGGCACACGACGATCGCGAACGCGGCGGACTTCGCCGCACTCGCCGGTTACCGCGGCGACGACCGCATCCTGTGCACGACCCCCGTGCACCACGCCTACGCGTTCGGGGTGGCCGTGCTGCCGGCCCTGGTCACGGGCGCCACCCTGGTGTTCGCCTCGCACCCGGCCTCGCCCACGACGCTGGCCCGCCTCCTCCGTGACAGCCGCGCCACCGTGGTGCAGAGCGTCCCGTTCCTCTACCGGGCCGTACTCGACAGCGGGGAGCCGACCGCACCGTCCGCACTGCGGATCTGCCTCAGCGCGGGCGAGCCGCTGGCCGCCCCACTGACCGAGGCGTGGAACGCCGCCACCGGCGTACCGCTGCGCGACCAGTACGGATCCACCGAGTTCGGCCAGATCGCGTACACGACCGGTACCCCCGGCGGTCCGCTGCAACTGATGCCCGGCGTCACGGCACGCCTGCGCTCCCCGGACGGCGTTTGGCTCACCGCACCGGACCCGCAGACCACGGGCGACCTGTACCTGCGCCAGGCGGGCGCAGACCCCGTCACCTACTGGGGACTGCCCGAACTCACCACCGCCTCCCACTGCGACGGCTGGTTCCGCACCGGTGACACCGGACGGCTGCCCTCCCCCGGACACGTGGTCGTGGAGGGCCGCACCACGCGGCGCATCTCGGTGGCAGGCCGCAAGGTCGACCCCGACGAGGTCGAGCGGGCCGTGCTCCAGGTACCCGGCGTCCGCGAGTGCTGGGTCGCCGCGCCGCCCGAGGGCAGCCCCGGGCACGGCGACCGGTTCGCAGCCTTCGTCGCCGTCGAGGGCGGGGTCACCGAGACCGACGTGCGCCGGCACGTCGCGCGCGCCCTCTCCCCCTACAAGATCCCCACCCGTTTCCATGTGCGGGAGGCGCTTCCGCGCACCGGTACGGGCAAGGTGCACGCGGCCCGGCTGTGGCAGGAGGCGGCGGGGGAAGCCGCGCGGCCCTGTGGGCAAGGAGGCACCGCATGACGACGACCGTGCTGGACGACGTGTCCCTCGGCCGGTACGCGCTGCTCCTGCCCGGTGCGGGGTCCCAGCTCCCTTCGATGGCGCGGCGCCTGTGCCGTTCCTTCGACTGCGCCACGGAGGTGCTGGAGAGGGCCGCGAAGGCCACCGGGCTCGACCTGGTGCGCCTGTGCCGGGAGGGCACGCCTGCCGAACTCACCACCGCGGAGGTCGCCCATCCCGCGATCGTGGCCACCGGATTGGCGGCGGCGGCCGCGCTGCGCCGTCACCTGGGCGGTCGATGGGCCCCACCGGCCGTCGTCGGCGGCCACAGCCTGGGTCACTTCGCCGCCCTCGTCGAGGCAGGATGCCTGGACTTCGACGACGCCCTGCGTCTGGTGGCCCGGCGCGCACGGCTCATGACCGAGCAGACGCGATCGCGGCCCGCCCTGATGGCGTCCCTGGCCGGGGCGCCCCCCGAGCGGGTCACCGAGTGGTGCGCCGCGTGCCCGCCGGAACACGGCGTGGTGGTGCCGGCCTGTTTCAACGGTCCGGTGCAGACCGTGGTGTCCGGTGACGCGGCCGCCGTGCGCTGGGTCGGCGGGCGTGCCGGGGCGGAGGACGGTCTGCGGGTGAAGGAGCTGCCGGCGGGCGTGGCGTCGCACTCCCCGCTGATGAAACCCGTGCAGCGGGCCCTGCGGTCCGAGCTGGCCGCGGTGCCGCTGTCGCGGCCGGCCGTCCCCCTGCTGCTCAACAGCACAGGACAGGTCACCCGGGACGTGGACGCGCTGCGGACGGACCTCCTGGACCAGCTCTCCGTACCCGTGCGGTGGAACGACGCCATGCGTGCCCTCGTCGCCTCGGGCATCACAACCGTCCTGGACTCCGGTCCCGGCCAGGTCCTAGCGCGGGCCGCCGCCCTGCACCCCGAGCTGGACCCGGTCGCGCTGAACTTCATGCACCCGCTCGAGAGGGCGGTGCCCCTGCCGTGACAGACGGGCACCGCACAGCAGGCCGCTCCGCCCTGGTGTTCGGCGGGAGCCGGGGCATCGGTCTGGCCACCGCGCACGCCCTGGCGGCCCAGGGCCACCGGGTGACCGTCGCCGCCCGCGGCGTGACCGCGGACGGGGATGGACCGGCAGGCTTCACGCGGGTGAGCTGCGACGTCACCGACGCCGCCCAGGTGGACGCCGCGTTCACCTGCGCGGAAGCCCGCCAGGGGCCTGTGGAGATCGTCGTCGCGAGCGTCGGCATGCGCCGGGACGGGCTGCTCCAGCGCACCGACGAGACGTCCTTCCGGCAGGTGCTCGACGCCAACCTCACCGGGACCTGGCGGATCACGCGCCGGGCGGTGCCCGCCATGACCGGCCGCGCGTGGGGCCGGCTCGTGTTCGTCTCGTCCGTCGCGGCGGTGCTCGGCACGACCGGACAGGCCTCCTACGCCGCTGCCAAGGCCGGACTGACCGGACTGGCCCGCAGCGCGGCACGGGAGCTGGGCCCCCACGGAATCACCTGCAACGTCGTCCTGCCCGGGTTCGTCGACACGGCACTCACCTCCGACCTGCCGCCGCGTCGCCGTACCGCGATCCTGGCCGCCACACCGCTCGGTCGGGCCGGAAGCCCGGAGGAGATCGCCGCCGTGGTGGCCTTCCTCGCCTCCGAGCCGGCCGGTTACGTCACCGGCGCCGTCATCCCCGCGGACGGAGGGTTGGCGATGGGTCACTGAGCGCCGCCCCCTCCCCCGGCATCCCGTCCGACGCCCGTCCTGGAGCCCCCATGCGCACGCTGCTCGTGGACAACCACGACTCCTACAGCCACAACCTGTTCCAGCTCATCGCCCGCACGACCGGCACCGAGCCCCTGGTGCTGCGCAACGACGCCGCGGCACTGCGGTGGCTCGGCCCGGACGACGTCGACGCCCTAGTGATCTCACCCGGGCCGGGGCACCCCGGGCGGGACCGTGACCTCGGCCTGGTGACCGGACTGCTGGCAGATCCGTCGCTGCCCGTTCTCGGGGTCTGCCTGGGGCACCAGGCGATAGCCCTGGCCGCCGGTGCGCGCGTACGCCGCGCGCCCGTGCCCCGGCACGGCCACCTCAGCACGATCAGGCACCTGGGCACGGGTCTGTTCACCGGCGTCCCCCAGGACTTCACCGGTGTCCGCTACCACTCGCTGGCGGTACCGGAACCGCTTCCGGACATCCTGGAGGCCACGGCGTGGGCCGAGGACGGTGTCCTGATGGGCGTGTGCCACCGGTCGCTGCCGCGCTGGGGCGTGCAGTTCCATCCGGAGTCGGTGGCCACGCAGTACGGCGAGCGACTCGTCGCCAACTTCGCGCGGCTGGTCCGCGACCACCGCACGTCGCTCCCGCGACACCGGCGCGGCAGGAACCCGGCCGGGCCGCCGGACGAGGGCGGCAGCCGGACGGGTGCCTCCGGTGGCGCGCCCGGCTCCGGACGAGGCGGCACGCGGCGCGCGGGAGACGTCACCGGTCCGCCGGTGCCGTCCACCTCGCGTCCGGCGTCCGAGCCGGCCGTTCGTCCGCCGTACCGCCTGCACGTGCGCACGCTGCCCTTCGCACCGGTCACCGAGGTGGCGTTCCGTGCGCTGTTCGCCCGTTCACGTCACGCGTTCTGGCTGGACAGCTCACGGGTGGAGCCGACGCTCGCGCGTTTCTCCTTCCTGGGTGACGCCGAGGGACCGCTCGCGGAGACCGTGCGCTACCGCGCGGGGTCCGGCCGCGTCGAGGTGACGGACGCCGACGGCGTGACCACCGTGCCCGGCACAGTCTTCGACTACCTCGGCACGCAGGTGGCACGGCGCCGCGTCGAAGCGCCCCCGCTGCCCTTCGACTTCACGTGCGGGTACGTCGGCTGGTTCGGCTACGAGCTGCGTGCCGACTGCGGGTCTGCGCTGCCCCGGCCTTCGGCGGCTGACGACGCCGTCTGGGTATTCGCCGACCGGATGATCGCCGTGGACCACGAACGTGGTGAGACGTACCTGCTACACCTGGCGCGCGACGACGAGGCGGACGGGGCGCGCGCCGAGGCCTGGCTGCGGCGGACGGGCGCGCGTCTCGCCGCGCTGCCGTCCCCGCGCGGTCTCCCGGCGCCGCCGCCCAGCGGTTCTCCCGGGCTCCGGCCGGCCCGGGGCGAGGAACGGTACCTGGCCGACATCCGGCACTGCCAGGAAGAGTTACGCGCGGGCGAAAGCTACGAGATCTGCCTGACCGACACGGTGCACGTGCCCGTGGACGCGGACGGGCTGTCCGTGCACTCCATCCTACGGCGGCTCAACCCGGCACCGTATGCCGCGTTCCTGCGGTTCGGCGACATCGAAGCGGTCTGCTCGTCCCCCGAGCGCTTCCTGCGGGTCACCCCGGACGGCCGGGTGGAGAGCAAACCCATCAAGGGCACCGCGCCGCGTGGGACGGATCCCGACGAGGACGCCCGGCTGAAACGGGCGCTGACCCTCGATCCTAAGACCAGGGCCGAGAACCTGATGATCGTGGACCTCCTCCGCAACGACCTGGGGCGGGTCTGCGAGATCGGCAGCGTACACGTCCCGAGGCTCATGCACGTGGAGACCTACGCGACGGTCCACCAGTTGGTGTCCACCGTCCGCGGCACGCTGCGACCCGGGCTCGGCGCGGTCGACTGCGTGCGCGCCTGCTTCCCCGGAGGCTCCATGACCGGTGCGCCCAAGCTGCGCACGATGGAGATCATCGACCGTCTGGAGGGCGCGCCGCGCGGCCTGTACTCGGGCTCGATCGGCTACCTAGGGCTGGCCGGGGGCGCCGACCTGAACATCGTCATCCGCACCGCCGTCCGCTCGGGCGGCCGTTGGACCGTGGGGGCGGGCGGAGCGATCGTCCTAGGCTCCGACCCCGCGGAGGAGTACCGGGAGGTCCTCCTCAAGGCCGCCGCGCCGGTGCGGGCCCTGCTGCGTGCGGCGAGCGGAGCGGACGTCCCCGCCCTCACCCTGTCGGCTCCCGACGTCCCCACCCCCTTCCAGGCGTGATCCGCCGGCCTCCCGGCCGGTCCACCCACCCCGCCACAAGAGGAGACACCATGCCCATCGACAGCCGCCTGCTGGACATTCTCGCCTGCCCCGTGTGCACCGCACCGCTGCGGGCCGACGACCAGGAGACCGAACTGACCTGCCGGGAAGCGGGCTGCGGCCGCTCCTACCCGGTCACCGGCGGCATCCCCGTGCTCATCGCCAACGAGGAGATGGCAGCCGCGTCGGTGTCCGGCTCGCTGGACGGCTGACCGCGCCGCACACCCCGACGGCCGAGGAAGGGGCGACATGGTGGGTACAGAAGGAGTGGCGCGGGTCCGCGCGGTCGGCGACGGTCACCCACGCGGGCTGCTGACGCTGTGGGGCGTCGAGATGTGGGAGCGCTTCAGCTTCTACGGGATGCGGGCGATCCTGGTCCTCTTCCTCGCCGCGCCCGTCGAGGACGGCGGCCTCGGCCTGGCACCGCACATCGCGGCCGCCGTCTTCGGCGTGTACGGCGCGCTGGTCAACCTGATGGCGTTGCCGGGGGGCTGGCTCGCCGACCGGCTGTGGGGTTCCCACCGGGCGGTCGTGCGGGGCGGTGTGGTCATCACCGCGGGGCACACGGTCCTCGCGGTGCCGGCGGGTGCCGCCTCCACGTACACCGGCCTGGCCCTGGTGGCGGTCGGCACCGGTCTACTCAAACCGGGCATCTCCACCCTCGTAGGCCGGCTGTACGACGCCGAGGAGGACAGGGAGAGCGGGGCGGCGCGGCGTGATGCCGGCTTCTCGCTGTTCTACATGGGGATCAGCCTGGGCGCCTTCGCCGCTCCGCTGGTGACCGGCTTCCTCGGGGAACGTGTCGACTGGCACGCCGGGTTCGGCGCGGCCGCCGTCGGCATGCTGCTCGGTCTGCTGATATGCGTGCGCGGACGCGACCGGCTGCCCGGTGCGGCAGACGGGCCGGCGCGCGCTGCGTCACCGGCGGAGCTACGCACTCCCCTGCTGGCCGTGGGCGGGGCGATGGCGCTCCTCGCCGGGGCGTCCGCCGTGGCGGTGCTGTGGGGCCAGTCGCCCACGCAGGCGGTGATCCAGGCCGTCACACTGCTGACGATCGCCGTTCCGGCGGCGTACTTCGCGGTGATGTTCCGCGCTCCGGATCTGGAGCCGGTGGACCGCCGCCGGCTGGTCGCCTACGTGTGGATCTTCCTGGCGGCCACCGTGTTCTGGATGATCGCCGAGCAGGGCGGTTCGCTGATCAGCCTCTTCGCCCGTGACCACGTGGACCGCACGCTGTTCGGCTGGGAGTTCCCGACCAGCTGGTTCCAGTCGCTGGGACCGCTCTACAGCATCGTGCTGGCCACCGCGTTCGCGGCACTGTGGCTGCGGCTGGGCGCGCGCCAGCCCAGCACGGCGGCGAAGTTCGCTCTCGGCCTTCTCGGGCTCGGACTGGCCACATTGATCATGGCGGGCGCGGGTTGGGCCGCCGCGGACGGCGGCCGGGTCACCCCGCTGTGGCTCATCGTGGCGTTCTTCGTGCAGATCATGGCGGAGATGTGTCTGAGTCCCACGGGGCTGAGTGTCACCACCCGGCTGGCGCCGACACGGTTCGCCAACCAGATCATGAGTCTGTGGTTCCTGTCGGTGGCCCTGGGCAGCGCCCTCAGCGCCCAGGTGGTGCGCCTTTCCACGGTGTGGTCGCCGGGCACCTACTTCACGATGCTGGGGGCGGCCGCCCTGCTCTGTGCCGCGGCCCTCGGTCTGGCCCGCGCACGCCTGCGCCGTCTGATGTGCGGGGTCGACTGAGACGCGCGGGTCGGCCCCGCAGCCGCCGGCGGGCCGTCCACCGGCCGCTCATCGCGCTCCGGTCGCCGACATCCACGCCGCGTACAACTCGGCGTACCGGCCCGGCCCGGCGACCAGTTCCTCGTGCCTGCCCTGCTGAACGATGCGGCCCCGGTCGAAGACGAGCACGTGGTCGGCGGTCTCGGCGGTCGACATCCGGTGGGCCACGGACACCGCCGTGCGGCCGCGGGTGGCCTTCTCCAGGGCCCGCTGCAGGCGCTGTTCGGTGGCCGGGTCGATGGCCGAGGTGGCCTCGTCGAGCACCAGCAGGTCGGGGTCGGCGAGATAGGCGCGTGCCAGCGCGACGAGCTGGCGTTCACCGGCCGACAGCGCTTCACCGCGCTGGCCGACCGGCGTCTCCAGGCCGTTCTGCAGCCCGGCCAGCCAACTCCCCAGGCCGAGATCGCGCAGGGCCCGTCGCACGTCGTCGTCGGTGGCGCCCGGTCGGCCGTAAGCGATGTTCCTCCCGACGGTGGTGTCGAAGAGGAAACCGTCCTGGGGCACCATGACGACGCGCCGGCGCAGAGAGGAGAAGGGCACCCGGGCCAGAGGCACCCCGCCCAGCGTGATTCGCCCCGAGGTCGGGTCGGCCAGGCGGATCAGCAGTTTGGCGAAGGTCGACTTTCCCGAGCCGGTCTCGCCGACCACGGCGACCCGGCTGCGCGGGGCGATATGCACGGACACGTCGCGCAGCACCAGGGGGCCGTCGGGGTACGCGTAGGCGACGTCCTCGAACCGCACCTCCACCGGGCCCCGCTCCAGGTAGGTGCCCCCCGGCCCGGGGTCGGACACGTCGACCGGCGTGTCGACCACCGCCAGGGCGCGGCGCCAGCCCGCGAGCGCGTTCTGCAGTTCGTTCAGCACCTCAGTGCTCATCTGGGCCGGTCCGATGAACAGGGTGACCAGGAACAGGAACGCCACCAGTTCGCCCGCGGTCAGCCGGCCTCCGACGCCCAGCAGCACGCCCAGGCTCACCACCCCGCCGATGGCCAGCGCGGCTGCGACCTCACCGCTGGAGAGAGTGACGGCCACCAGCCGCTGAGCCCGGCTCTGTGCCCGCCGGTGTGCCTCCACCGCCGTGTCGATCCTGCGCCCTATCAGATCACCCGCGTCGTAGGCGTGGATGACGGCGGCGCCCACGACGGCCTCACCCGTCGCGGCGAGCATGTCGCCGCCGCGGGTGCGCACGCGGCCGTACGCCTCGGACAGCCGGCGCTGCAAGGCCGGCAGCACCAGGACGAGCGGCACGAACACCAGCCACACCATCAGGGCGAGCTGCCAGGAGTAGACGAACATGACCACGCTACCGACCAGCAGCTGGCACAAGCTGATCAGAAACATGCCGCCGAACTGCAGGAAGGTGCTGAACTGGTCGATGTCCGCGGTCACCCGGGCGACCAGGTCCCCGCGGCGCTCCCCGGTCAGCGCGGGCGTCGACAGGCCGTGCACCCGGCGGAAGGCCTTGACGCGGAGTGTCGCGAGTCCCGCCTCGATGCTGCGGTACAGGCGGTGGTTCATCCGGTAGGTGATCCAGGCGGTGGCCAGGACGGCGGCGGCGCACACACCCGCGATCGCCAGCACCAGTCCGGTGCGCGGACCGTGCTCCGTCTGGAGCCCCTCGTCCAGGGTGAGTTGCACGGCGACGGGGACGACGACCCGGCCCGCCGCGGCGAGGAGAGCCAGGAACACCACCGTCAGCAGTCCCTCACCCAGGCCGGGCGAGACTTCCAGTGCCCGCCGAAGCGTTCCCAGGGCCCCTCGTTCCCCCCCTGTGACGCAGCTGCTCACGCGGTCCTCCCGTCCGGGTGCTGTTGCTGTTCCTGCTGCTCGTACGCGGTCACCAGGCCGCGGTATCCGAAACAGCGCGCACGCAGTTCGTCGTGCGTGCCGCTGTCGACGACCCGGCCCCGCTCCATGTACACGACGTGGTCGGCGAGGGCGATGGTGGCCTGGCGGTAGGCGACCAGCACAAGAGTGGACGGCACCCGCGCATCGCGGAGCCGGCGCAGGATGCGGCCTTCGACCTGCGGGTCGATGCTCGACGTGGCGTCGTCCAGTACCAGCAGGCGGGGACGGCGCACCAGGGCCCGCGCCAGGGCGATCCGCTGGCGCTGACCGCCTGAAAGGGTCGCACCGCGCTCCCCGACCCGGGTGTCGAGGCCGTGCGGCAGCGCCCGGACCACGTCGGCGGCCTGGACCGCTTCCAGCGCCTCCCACACCCGTTCGTCGGGCAGCTCCAGTCCCAGCAGGATGTTGTCGCGAACCGTGTCGTCGAACAGCAGGGTCTCCTGGGGGACGAACGCCACTGCCGAGGACACCTCTCCGGAGCGCATCTCGCGGGCGTCGAGGCCGTCCATGAGCACGTCACCGCGTACCGGGTCGACGAGCCGCACCATCAGCGTCGCCAGGGTCGACTTGCCCGAGCCGGTGGGCCCGACGACCGCGACGGTCCGTCCCGAGCCCACGCTGAGGGTCACGTCGTGCAGGACCACGCTGTCGCCGTAGGCGTAGCTGACGCCCCGGGTGTCCAGGCTGATCGGACCTGCGTCGGACAACCGCAGCCGCCCGGTCGGCAGGTCGCCGTCGGCGTCGAGAACGTGCCTCACCCGGGCCCAGCCGACAGAGCTGCGCGGCAGTTCGGCGAGGACCCAGCCGAAGGCGCGCACCGGGAAGGCGATCATCGTGAACAGGTAGGACACCTGGACGAGTTCACCGACGGTCACGGCCCCGGCGGCCAGTCTCACCGTGCCGACCGCGAGCACACTGAGGATGCCCAGGTTGGGGAACGCGTCGAGCATGGGGTCGAAACGCCCTCGGGTGCGGCCGACCGCCACGTTGGCGTCGCGCAGCCGGGCGGCGGCGTCCGCCATCCGAGCCGTCTCGTGCTCCTCCAGGCCGAGTGTCTTGACCACCAGGGCGCCGTCGAAGCTCTCATGGGCGATGTCGCTGGTCTCGGCACGCAGGCTCTGGGCGCGGGCCGCGAGCGGCGTCAGTCTGCGCTGGTAGAAGACGTTGAGGAGACCGATGGCGGGAAAGACAAGCAGGGCGACGGCGGCCAGTACCGGGTCGACGGTGAACATCGACACGATGGCGGCGGCGAGCATGACCACGACGCCCAAGGCGGTGGGCAGCGGCACGACGGGGGCCCAGGCGGCCTCCACGTCGGCGTTGATGTTGGACAGCAACTGCCCGGCCGGGTGGCGCTGGTGCCAGGAGACGGGCAGCCGCAGGTAGCGGTGAGCGACCCTGCGGCGGTACGTCGCCTGGAGCCGGAACTGCATAATGCCCGCGCCGACACGGCGCCCGATCACCCCGACGACCCGCAGCATCGCCACCCCGAAAATGGCCAGGCCCGCACCGACCAGCGCGGCCGCGGTGGTACGGCCTTCCCGGAAGGCGGGCAGGATCACGTCCTCGGTGATGCGGCCCAGCGTCCAGGACGTGGCGACCGGTGCCACGCCGTACAGGGCGCTGGCGAGCAGGGCCGCGCAGAAGATCCAGGGTTCCTCGCGTACGGCGACGGCGAGAACCCCCAGACCCTGGCGCAGGGTCGACCGGTCGGTTGCGGGCACGGTGAGGGTTCCTTTCCAGCGGGTCGTACGGTGCTCGCCCGACGGCCGGCTTCGGGCGCGCCGGGGCGGAGTGTCAGGGTGACGAGCCCGGCGTCACTGGCGCGCTCCGGCCGCGGGCGGCAAGGCGTCCAGCAGGGCGAGGTCGTCGTCGTCCAGCCGGACATCGGCAGCGGCCACGTTGTCGTGCAGATAGCGGATGTTCTTGGTCCCCGGGATGGCGACTACGTGCGGACCGCGGGACAGCACCCATGCGAGCGCGACCTGGGCGGGGGTGGCGTCCCGGCGCTTCGCCACGGTGCGGACGCCTTCCAGGAGGCGGAGGTTGGCCGTGAAGTTCTCCTCCCGGAAGCGCGGGTTGTGGCGCCGGTAGTCGCCGTCCGGCACGTCGTTGGGGGAGTCGAAGCGGCCCGCCAGGAAGCCGCGGCCGAGTGGCGAGTAGGCAATAAGCGCGATGCCCTCCCGTGCGGTGAAGGGCAGCAGTTCCGCCGTGGCGTCCCGGGTCCACAGCGACAGTTCCGCCTGGACGGCGGCCACGGGATGCACGCTCTGGGCGACGTGTATCTGTTGGACGGTCACGTCGGACAGCCCGAGCATCCGGGCCTTGCCGGCCTTCACGGTCTCCGCCATGGCACCCCAGGTCTCCTCCAGCGGCACCTCGGGATCGACCCGGTGCAGCTGGTAGAGGTCCACGTGGTCGGTGCGCAGCCGGCGCAGACTCGCGTCGATGGCGGCGCGGATGTGCTCGGGCCGGCCGTCGCGGCGCAGGCGCGTCTCACCGGTGACGAATCCCACCTTCGTGGCGAGGAACGCCTCCTCACGGCGGTCGGCGAGTGCCCGGCCCACCAGCTCCTCGTTGGCGTGGGGGCCGTAGACGTCGGCGGTGTCGATGAGACCGGCGCCGAGGTCGAGAGCGCGGTGGAGCACGGCGGCCGAGGCGTCGTCGTCGCGACCGCCGGGGTCGTAGGCGTAGGACATGCCCATGCAGCCCAAGCCGACGATTCCCACCGGAGCGCCTTCGGGACCGATCCGTAGGGTACGCAACGTGTGCTGTCCTTCCTGGGGTGTCGGGCGGGCGGTCACGGGCCGGACCGGGCTCCCGGGACACAGCCCCGGGAGCCCCTCGGCACGGTCAGGAGACGGCGCCTTCGGTCCAGGCGCGCTTGAGGATCTCGTCGACGGTCTCGTCGACCGTCTGGTGCGAGGTGTCGAGCCACAGCCCGATGCGGGGCGTGTCGTCCCTGAGCACCTTGTCCAGGTCCTTGGGCTGCCAGTCGGGGCCGTAGCCGGTCTTGGAGCGCTTCTCCTCCCGGCGGGCCACGACGTCCGGGTCGGGTGCCAGCACCACCACGGCCAGCGGACGGCTCCGGATCATCTCGGTGATCTCCGCCAGGTGCTCGCCGAGAAGGATGTCCTGCAGGACGGCGGTGAAACCCGCTTCGGCGTAGGCGTCCGCGGACGCTGCGGCCAAACGGTGCCGCAGACGGAGTTGCGCGACGGCCTCCGGCGGAGCCTCGGCGGTCATGTGCGCCTGACCGTTGACGATCATGCGGCGGAACGTGTCGCCTCGCACATGTGCCGAACGGGGCAGGCGTTCGGCGAGGGCCTGCGCGACGGTGGACTTGCCCGCGGCGGAGATACCCGAGACGACGATGACGCCGGGGGTTTCGTCACCCGGGACGGAGGCGGGACTGGTTGTGTCGGTCATGGACGGGCGGGATTCCTCTCTTGTGCGTGGACATGGACACCGCGTGCGGCGCCCGGGCGACGTCGGCCGCCTTCAGGCGCGTTCGAGGACCACCAGGTCCATCGAAGCCGGACGCCGTGTGGAAACGCCCCAGGTACCCGGTTGGGGGTCCCGGCGCATACGCAGACCGTGCCGTGCCGCCACCGACAGGAGGTACTCCAACCGGTAGGCGATGGCGTACGTGGGCTCCTCCTCGGAGTGCACGTAGTAGCCCCCGTGATCCTGCGTGAAACTGAAGGCGGTCGCTCCGCGCGCGATGTTCGCGGCGACCGCGTCGTCCACCAGATAGGCCGTGGCGAAACACCGCCCCCCGGGCCGCAGGACCCGGGAGGACTCCGCGAGGTAGTTCTCCATCTCGGCCGGGCGCAGATGGCTGATAAGCCCCACCAGCGCGGCGATGTCGAAGGCCGCGTCACCGGCCGGGAACCGAAAGTCGGCCGCAGAGAGCGTTCCTTCCGGGTTGTAGATCTCCTGGCGGATGTCGACGTGGGCGAAACGGAAGTTCGGATGGCGGGGAGTGATCGTGCGGGAGCACCATTCGATGGCGTGCGGCACGATGTCGAAGCCGAGGTAGGAGCCCTCGGTAAGCACGTCCGTGAGCGGCACCGCGATGCGCCCCGCGCCGCATCCCGCGTCCAGTACATCGTGACCGGGTCCCATGCCGAGTTCGTCCCGCATGTACACGGTGATTCTGCGGCCCACTTCGAGGAAATCACCGTTGCCGATGAAGCGGCGGTAGCGTCGGGGCGGCAGCAGCGGGTGCTCCCTGCCCCGTACGGCGTCCCACAGGTCCAGCGCCTGCAGTCCGGCGTTGTACCCCACCCTGCGTAATCGTTCCAGGCTGCCGGCGGTGCGTACCGACGAGGTGTACTTCGTCGCCCTGAGCGACTTCAGGTCCGACTTGCTGCCTGGCAAGGACTGCCCCTTTCGGTGGTGTGTGCCGTGGCCTGTACCTGCGGTTGCCACCCACCCCGGCCGGGATGGACGCCTCAGTCCCGGAACGTTCAGGTGCCCCCTTCCCGCCGGCCCGGGCGCGGGGACGTCACGGCATCGTCGGGGCACGCCGAGGAGCGGGTGCGGATGCTTCGGCGGCTCCACTCCTTGCGTTCAGGATCTCGATCACCCAAGGAATGGTCAACTGGACTTATTCGGACAGCGCATCTTTCCAGCCTGCGCAACAGCCGGTGGACGCCGTGTCAGTCGGCCCGCGTCCAGCCGGAGAGCGACGCCCGACCACCTCGGATGGCGTCTGATCGGCATTCGGGACGCGATGGGTGCGCTGGATCACATGTCCTGACAGCCGCCGTCGCGACGTCTTCCACGTCCTGGCCACCACCCGCCACGACACCGCCGTCGCCCGCTTCGCCCTCGACCACCCCGTCCACGCCCTGTTTCCCGGCCTGCCGCGGCAGAAGTGGAAACGCCGCTCCTGCGGCGGCGGCTCCCACGGCCGGCGGATCTACGACTGGGCCCGCGTCGAGGCCCGGCACCGGCACCGGCCCGACCGCCGACCCTGGGTGCTCGCCCGCCGCAGCGTCGGCCGGCCGCAGGAGATCTCCTACTACATCGCC
>NZ_JAHWZY010000052.1:0-40250 GCF_041380215.1 Streptomyces pimonensis | reverse complement strand
GTTTGCTACACAGCCCCCCCACTCCTCACTGCGGTCCTGCGGTGTGGACACGAAAGGACGCGACGGCCAGGGCGCGGTCGCCCGCAGTGTCCTGGATGAGGATGTCGGCCCGCTCGTGGTGCTGGTTCTCGGGATCGCGCGCGAGGCGTAGATGAAGGCGCAGTGTCGCATCGAGATCGGCGTTGCCGAGATAGCAGATCCGTATGTCCTGGAGCGAACGGTCGAGGAACGCCCGGTCGGTCCGGCCAAGGCCACGCCAGAGTTCCAGCAGTGCCCCCTCCGCGATGCTGAGGAACGAGGCGAAGTACATGAGCCCGACACCGTTGATGTCGCGTGTCACATCTACGCGATGGTTGACGATCAGCTGGTCGCCCGACGGGGTGTAGTGGGCCGTGGCCGGATCGTGAAAACGATGGTCGGCCCTGGCTTGTCTGCACGGTGTCTTCGGTGAGTAGACGTCGGGCAATTCCGGGAGGCGCGTGTGGTCGAAGCCGACAGGTGGGGTGTGCACCAGTCCGACATTGGTGTGGCCGGCCCCGCGGGTGAGCCAGTGGTTGAGGTTTTCCACGTACAGGCAGTCGGGCCGTGGCCGTTCGTGAAATTCCTCGAGGTCGAACGAGGCGTCGAGCTCGGTGGCTCCCTGGGGAAGCCTTCGGATGCGGTGGAGGGTCAGCACCGAGCGGCGGCCTTGGGAGAAGACTCGGGTGATGACTTCCAGTCTGTCCCCGAAGGTGATCCGCTCAGGGGTGAGATGGCCTCCGGAGCGAATGCGGAAGTAGTGGAACGCCAGGTAAGCGGCGCGCCCCTGGGCGTCCTGGGCGTTGAAGACATCGAGTCCGCAGACGGTGCTGACGCTTTCCCAGGTCCAGTCACCGACCCTGGCGGCAAACAGTGCGGTGGGCCCGCACATCCCTGGTTGTACGGTCACGAGCCTGCGGACGTCCGCCGGGCCGGTCTGTTCGATGCGGGTGACGGGCGACGCGGATGCGAGAGTCACACTCACGGCAGGGTACCTCTTCACTGGTAACTGTCAGGCGTGGAAGTCGGTGAGCCCTGGGCGGAGTGCTGGGGCGCGCAGAAGCTCGTCCGTGAGGCCGAACCCGTCGACGAGCAGGTCCGCATAGGGCAGCACACGGGTACTGAGCGCTTCCAGCAGAGTCGGGATACGAGTGACCTGATGTGGGGTGAGCGTTCCGTGGGCCAGGTGCCATGCGGCGTCCCGCTCCGTGAGGCCCAGCCCGTAGAGCGCCGCCAGCAGGCCGAGTGCCTCACGGGTGCGTGGGGTGGTGGCTTGGGTGGCGGCCGTGTGAAGTTCCTCGAGGGCCAGTTCGCGTCCTCGGGACTCAGCAAGGGTGAGCGCCGCATTGATGTGATGGTTCCAGGCGTCGAACAGGGAGCTCCCGCCGCGGATCTCACGGCGCATGGCATACGCCGTGGTGTCGGTCAGGCGCGACTGGCGGAACCGTGTCAGTTCACGGTGGAAGGAGGGGTCGGTCAGGCTCCTTCCCTGCGGCTCGGGGGTGCCGGTGTCCGTGGCGGGGGGGTGGGCAAGGAGTTCGTTGCCCGCCTTCGCCAGGAGAGGCAGGTTGTCGCCTTCGGCCGTGACCACGCCCTGGGCCATGGCGATGTAGTCCGCGATGCGGTTGGCGGAGAACATACCCTGCGCCCCGGTGCGTTCGCGGCAGGTGGTGAGGACGTCGGTCATCGACCAGCTGCTGACAACTTTGGTGAGGGAGATCAGGTGGTTGGTGTCATCGCTGACTCCGGTGCGTACGAATGCGCGTTTCGTGCTGTTGACGAGAAACGTCATGGCGTAGACGTCGGCGAGCGCCCGGAAGAGTGCCGTCTGCTGGCTTCGGTAGGCGATGACGGGCACGTCGCTCTCGCCCGGTGCGAAAGTTTTGCGCTGTCGCGCGTACCTCAGGGCGATGTACAGGCTGGCACGCCCGGCCGCGACGAGGGCGGAGGCCAGACAGAGCCTGCCGGGCTGTACCCGCTCGAGGGAAGTGAGGAACCGCCGTCGCCGGCTGGGTATCGTGCTCTCGAAGGTGCCGTCCGGCATGAGCCGTCCCATGGCTCCGCCCAGCAGATTGCGGCGAGGCAGGCGTACGCCGTCGAACCAGGTGACGCCGTTGTCCAGAGCGAGACCGGGTTTGTCCGGCAGGGCTGTGGCCCGCACGCCTGGGAGAAGGCCTTCGGCGTCGCAGATTCTGACGATGAAGGGAAAGATGCCTCGGTCGGTGTCCTGGACGACAAGCCTGGCCATCACGACCGCGATCTTCGGAATGTCCTGGATGCCGGTGTACGGCATGAACTTCTGCGCCTGCGGGTCCGGCGTGCTCAGAACGAACTCATCGGCCAGCGGGTCGTACACGGCCCTGGTGCGCATCGCTGCCGCGTTGTTCCCGAAGCCCAGTTCGGTGACCATCAGCATGCCGACCGACCGCATGGTGGCGAGCTCTTCAATGATGTCGTCGAGGTCGTCGCGCCCTGCGCTGTGGTGCAGGAGGGTTCCCAGACAGAGGTTGTAGTGGCTCATGAGCAGGGGCAGTGTGGTCGTGTCCATCAGCGACGGCCATTCGCTGAGCGCGAAGAGGCGAAGGGGGTCGTCGAGGACTTTCTGCGCGGGCCCGGTACGTGCGTGGACGAGGCGGCTCCGGTCGTATGCGAGTCTCCCCTGCTGGGTGGCGTCGAGCCCGCTGCGCGGCGCGAAGAGCGGATCCGAGACCGTGTCGCGGAGATCTGCGTGGACGTTGTCGAAGGTTCCGTCGAAGACCAGCCGGATCAGCTCGTCGCGGTCCTCGGATGTGCTGGAGGGCATGGTGTGGATGTGTTCTTTCCCTGTGTCTTGACTGTGGACCGCAAGCGTCAGACTGCGAAGGCGAGACTGACGTTGTGGCCGCCGAAACCGGCCGAGTTGGTGAGTGCGTACGAGGTGGCGACAGGGCGCGGCCGGCCAGTCACGACATCGAGCGTGATGGCGGGATCCAGTCGTTCCAGGTTCGCGGTCGGCGGGAGGGTCTGGCGGGAAAGTGACAGAACAGTCAGTGCCGCCTCGATCGCGCCGGCCGCGCCAAGGGTGTGACCGGTGACCCCTTTGGTGGATGTCACAGGGACTTCCGCTCCGAAGAGGAGCCGGATCGCCTCCGCTTCCACGGCATCGTTCAGCTGGGTCGAGGTGCCGTGGGCGTTGATATGTCCGACCTGCTCCGGCTGCAACCCGGCGTCCGTACAGGCACGGCGCATCGCCTGTTCAATCCCCCGCCCCTGCGGGTGCGGGGCGGTGACGTGGCTGGCGTCTGCTGATGCTCCGTACCCGACGAGTTTTGCCCGTACGTCCGCGCCGCGCCGTCGGGCATGGTCGAGGCGCTCCAGGATCAGTACCCCCGCTCCTTCGCCGATGACGAAGCCGTCGCGGTTCGCGTCGAAGGGCCGGGATGCACTGGAAGGTCGCGCGGACTGACGGGACAATGCTCCCATCCGGGCGAAGCCGGTGACGAATGTGGGCGAGATCGCGGCTTCCGTGCCACCGGCGATCACCACGTCGCAGGCACCCGAGACCAGCAGGTCGCGTGCGACACCGATCGCGGTGGCACCCGACGCGCAAGCAGTGGCCGTCACCAGGTTGGGGCCGGTGGCGTCGAATTCGATGGCGAGTCGGCCGGAGACCATGTTGACCAGCGCCATGGGATGGAAGAGCGCGGATACTCCCTTGGGCCCCCTCTCCAGGAAGCCGGCGTGCTGGCTTTCGAAGGTGGCCACACCGCCTGCCGCCGAGCCGATCACCACGCCCACCCGGGTTCCGTCCCAGTGGGCGGGCTCCAGACCCGAGTCGGACACTGCCTCCCGGGCGGCCAGGAGCGACAGTTGGACAAACCTGTCCAGACGCCACGCCTCGGCCGCACCGAATTGGGCGTCCGCATCGTACGGAGGGACACGGCAGGAGATTCCCACCGGGGCGGAGGCCAGAGCAGGGTCCTCGGTGGCGGTGCCGACACCTGCGCAGACACCTCGCCAAGTCAGTTCAGTTCCCACACCGGCGGGCGATACCAACCCCAGCCCCGTCACGGCCACTTCACGGCTCACCGGTCGGCGGCCGCGTGTATGTCGAGGGCTTGCGCGGCTTCGGCCAGCGTTGCTCCCTTCCTGATCTCACCCTCCGCCATGACGATTCCGAGCTGGCCTTCGATGATGTCGGTGAGTTCGACGAGGGCGAGCGAATCGACGTCGAGTTCCTCGAACGTGGCGGCGGGATGCAACTCCGCAGCGTCGACACCGAGTTTGTTCGTCAGCAGCTCGACCAAGCGATCGTACATAGCAGTCATAGCAATGCCCTTTCTTGCCGCACAGTGCGGAATAAATCTCCCGCACTGTAACGCTAGTTGATCTTTTCGAGGTTAACGAATTACTTCAAATGGGTGAACCATCAGTTACTTCATGGCGATGTGCGCGCATTGCGTGATTCGAATACCCGGAGGGCGTTTACCCAAATTAAGGGCAGCATGCGGTTTATGTCGCTGCCCCATTTCGATATGGTTCAGCACCGCATATTGATCCGAAACGCTTTGGGTTCAGGCTCGTTGACAGTGTGTGAGTGATTTGGTGGGGGATGCGCGGACTTGGTCACCGGACGCGCAGGAGGCTGTGCGGTTGCTGGCGGTGTCGGCGCCTCGTGGAGGGCCGGGACCGGGTGGAGGTTGCCGCTCTGTTCAGGGTGTCGGTCAGGGCCGTGGACAACTGGTGGGTGAGGTGGCAGGCTGGCGGGCGGGACGCGTTGTTGTCCCGGCTGCGGGGCCGGCGCGCGGGTGAACATCAGGTTCTGTCCGAGGCCGAGCAGGCCGCCGTGCGGCAGGCCGTTCTCGACCACACCCCGTCCGGCCTGGGGCTTTCGGGCCAGCTGTGGACGCCGGGGGCAGATAGGTCGGCTGATCTTCAAGCTGTACGGGGCCCGCTTCACCGAGCCCGGGGTGGGCAAGTACCTCAAACGCTGGGGGCTGACCTTCCAGCGGCCGGACAAGCGGGCTGTCGAACAGGATCCGGAAGCGGTCCGAACGTGGCACGAGGAGACCTGGCCGGCGATCTGGGCCCGGGCGAAGGCTGATGACGGCGAGATCCTGTTCGCCGACCAGGTCGGGATCCGCTCGGATCAGGTCATCGGCCGCACCTGGGGTATGAAGGGGAAGACTCCGGTGGTTCGCCGCACGGGGAACCGGTTCTCCGTGAACGCGATGTCCGCGATCAGCACCCGCGGCCGGATGCACTTCATGGTCTTCACCGAGGCGTTCGACGCGACGGTCATGTGCCGCTTCCTCGCCCGGATCGTCGGGCCAGGGGCGATGCGTTCTCAAACTGCGAGTCGGAGCATGGCTGTCGCGTGCCGGGGGCGTGACCGGTAGTGATCGGCTGCGGCAGCGATGTTGGTCCAGCCTGCTTGGCGCATGAGTCCGATGGCAAGGTTGCGCAGGGTGGCCATGGCGCGAGGTGCGGTGCCGGTGCGCACTCGCGAGGCGTCCTCACCGAATGTCACGTCTCTGACGTGGTGCATGGCTTCAACTGACCAGTGGTTTTGGATGAGTTCGGCGAGTTGTGCCGGGCCGGCTTGTCCGGGCGGGAGGCTGGTGACTGCGTAGACGGTCTTCGTCTCGACCTTGCCGGTCTTGCGGTGGGGGCGGCGGCGCTTGATCTCCATGGCCTGGACGGAGTGGGGGAAGAGCAGTCCGGGGCGGACGGTGCAGACCTTCGGGCGGCGGGCCTCGCGGCGGCCGTGCCCGGTCCCGGTGGTGCGGGCCTGCAGCGGGATCTGGCGCCAGGGCAGGTGTCGCAGCTGCTTGCGCAGCTTTTTCTGGTTCCCCTTGGCCACCAGGAGGTAGTGGCCGCCGGCGGTGATGACGTGCTCGGCGTGGGCGCGCTGGGTGTGCATCGCGTCGGCGGTGACGACGACGCCGCGCAGGTCGATCCGGTCCAGCAGTGGGGCGAAGGCGGGGATTTCGTTGCTTTTCGCGGCGACCTGGCGCTGGGCGATCACCATCTGGCAGGCGTGGAGCGCGGCGGCGAGCAGGTGGACGGTCGCGCCGTCGGTGCGGGATCCGCGCACCGTCTTGCCGTCCACGGCCAGACCGACCAGCGTGCCATCGGCCTCGTCGACCGGGTCGGCGGCGTACCGGCGAGCCAGGTGCCCACGGCGTCATCGAGCGCGTCGCCGTTCAGGCGGGCGAGGAGCCGTCCCAGTGTGGAGGCGTTCGGGGTGCTGGAAGCCAGCCCGAATTGTTCGCGCAGGTCGGAATCGGTGTCGGCGGCGAAGCGGGCAATGGCGGCCAGGGATGTGGCTCCGCCGAGGACGGCGACCAGGCACAGCGCGAGCAGGGAGCCCAAGCGGTAACGGCGGCCCCGGACCCGGCGGGGATCGGGTATCCGCTCCAGCACTTCGGCCAGGGCGGTGAACTGCTGCGGTTCCGGCTCCAGGCAGGCGGAGTCGATGTCCTCGCAGTGTCGCTGCAGGACACCGATCAGGGAAGATGACACGCGAACGCGACCCCTGTTCGTGATCAAAGGCTTCGACAACCTTGATCATCAGGGGTCGCGTCTCTCGTTGCCGAACCGGGCGAACCGCACGCAGCGGCGCATACACAGGCGATCAGCTCATCTCGCCAGCTGAGAACGCATCAGCCCTGGGGCGCATCCTGGTCCAGAACGATGTGCCGTCGATGAGTTGGACCTTGCCCTCGCGGTCGGGGTGCTTGGTGTTGTCGAGGATCCAGATGTAGGTGGCGATGCCGGTGTTGAAGAACATGTTGGTCGGCAGCGCGACGATCGCCTCGACCAGGTCGTTCTCCAGAAGCCACCTGCGGATGTTGGAAGGGCCCGACTCGGCGGCACCGTTGAACAGCGGCGAGCCGTTCATGACGATGCCGACGCGGCCGCCGCCGTCCTCAGGTGCGCGCATCTTGTGGGCCAAGTGGAGCAGGAAGAGCATCTGGCAGTCCGAGGTCGCGGGGAGTCCCGGCGCGAAGCGGCCGTAGGGGCCGGCGGAGTCGCGCTCCTCCTTGACTGCCTTGGCGTACTGCTTCCAGTCCACCCCGTAGGGCGGGTTGGACATGCAATAGTCGAACTGGCGGCCCTTGAAAGCGTCGTCGGTGAGCGTGTTGCCGAAGGCGATGTTGGTCGCGTCGTGGCCCTTGGCGAGCAGGTCGGACTTGCAGATGGCGTACGACTGCGGGTTGTACTCCTGGCCGTACAGGCTCAGCTTCGCTTCGGGGTTCTCGGCGAGCAGGTGTTCCTCTGCCAGGGAGAGCATGCCGCCCGTGCCGGCGGTGGGGTCGTACAGCGACCGGATGATGCCGCCCTCGGTGAGGTCGACGTCCTTCTCCGCGAAGAGCAGGTCGACCAGCAGCCGGATCGCGTCGCGCGGCGTGTAGTGGTCTCCTGAGGTCTCGTTCGCGGCCTCGTTGAACTTGCGGATGATGTACTCGAACGCACCCCCCATGTCTGCGTTGGACACCACGCCGGGATGCAGGTCGACGGCGCCGAAGGACTTGACGATCTCGCGCAGGAGCCCGGCCTTCTCCAGGGCCAGGATCTCCTTCTTGAAGTCGAAGAACTCGAACACGTCCACGTCGGCGGAGAACCGGTCGATGTAGTCGGCGAGGTTGTCCGCCAGCCCGTCGGCGTCGGCCAGCAGGTTCGCGAACTCGTAGTTGGAGGTGTTGTAGAACGTTCGGCCCGTGACCTTCTTGACCTCGACCTTGAGCCGGTTCGGGTTCTCGTGCTCGCAGCCGGCTCCCGTACCGCCGCGCGGTCCGGCTCGAGGATGCGGTCGAGCCGTCTCAAGATCGTGAACGGGAGAATCACCGTCCCGTACTGGTTGGGGCGGTAGGGGCCCCGAAGCTGGTCAGCGATTGACCAGATGAAGCTACCGAGCGTGCTCACAAGGTTCCTCACGAGAACCGTCTAGCAGTGCCGATCACTCTGCCGGAGGCAGCAGCCAGCGTCCCATGGTTCAGCTATGGGACCTCCTCGACGTGCTCTTGCCGATCGCCCCCGGAGCCTGCGCGTGCTGCGGAGCGGAACTTGCCTAAGCGTTGGAGGATGGCAAAAACGAACCAGGCTCGTCGGACTTCCACTACGGCGAGATGAAGATGCGCCGGCACGACACCGAGGCACCTCTGGGCAAGCAACTGCTCCTGAGCGTGCACTGGACAGTGGCCGGATGAGAGTTGCGGGTCGTTCGTGCCCTCACCTCCCGCAGGAGGACTCCGGCCCAGCGTCACCGCAGGAAGAACCAACTGACTCCCCATCAGAACGAGCGTCAAACGAGCGTCACGAGCGTCATTTCAGCGTCAAGATATCGCCCGTAACGCCCACACCGCACATAATGCGCACGGGCAAAACCGCAGGTCAAGAGCCCTTTGCGGTCGGTTCAAGGATGGCGACACACTCCACGTGGTGGGTCATCGGGAACAGGTCGAACACCCGCAACGTCCGCACCCGGTACCCTCCGTCCCGGAAGTACGCCAGGTCCCGCGCCAGCGCCGCCGGGTCGCACGCCACGTACGCGATCCGACGCGCTCCCAGGGACGACAGGTGCTCCACCGTCTTGCGGCCGGCACCGGCGCGCGGCGGGTCGAGGACGACGAGGTCGACCTCGGTGATGCCGGTGCGGGGCAGGACGGACTCGACCTTGCCCTGTTCGATGCGGACGCGGGGGAAGTCCGCGAGGTTGTGGCGGGCGTCCTCCACCGCGCGCTTGCCGGACTCGATGCCGAGGACCGCGCCCGACTCGCCGACCCGGTCGGCCAGGGCGCCCGCGAACAGGCCGACGCCGCAGTACAGGTCGAGGGCCATGTCGCCCTTGCGGGGCAGCAGGCCCTGCATGACGGCGGTGACGAGGGTGTCGGCGGCCTTCGGGTGGACCTGCCAGAAGCCACCGCCGGCGACGCGGTGGGTGCGGCCGTCCGCGCGCTCGCGGACGAAGGGGCGGCCGTGGACGCGGTGGAGCTGCCCGGAGCGCTCGTCGACGCGCATGACCGAGACGGGGCGGTCGAGCTCGACCAGGGGGAGGCGGGCGCCGGGCTTGGGGGTCAGGACCACCTGGCGGTCCTGGGAGCCGGTCGCGGCGATCGCCTCGACGGAGTCCATGCCCGTCCAGTCCCGCTTCTCGATGCCCAGCTCGCTGACGCCCTCCGCAGCGATCATGCAGTGGTCGATCGGCTCGACCTCGTGCGAGCGGTGTCGGCGCAGTCCCGCGCGGCCGTCGGCGGTGACGGCGTACTGCACGCGCGTGCGCCACGCCGGGACCTGGCCGGCGGGCACCTTGTCGCCCTCGGCTGGCACCACGGTGCCGTCCCAGCCTGCTTCCTCGGGGGTCAGTCCGGCCAGGCGCCGGAGCTGCTCGGCGACGACCTCGCCCTTCAGCCGGCGCTGGGCGCCCGGCTTGGCGTGCTGCCAGTCGCAGCCGCCGCAGCGGCCGGGTCCGGCGAAGGGACAGGGGGCGTCGATCCGGTCCTTGGAGGCGTCCAGCACCCGCACCGCGTCCGCGCGGAGGAAGCGGGCCCCCTCCTCGCCCTCCGTGACCTGCGCGACGACGCGTTCGCCGGGCAGGGCGTGCCGGACGAAGAGGACCTGGCCCTCGGTCGTACGGGCGATGCAGTGGCCTCCGTGGGCGACGGGTCCGACCTCGACCTCGTACTCCTCCCCCACCAGCGATTTCCTCGGTTCTGCCTGCATGGCGGGGTGACTCCACAACATCGAGAGCGGGCGGACCCCTCAGGGCCCGGGACGACAGCCCACCAGTCTACGTGTGCGAGGAGGGTCCCTTCGCCCGCTCCTTCGGTCCGCGGCGCACCGAGCCGGGGGCGGCCCACTCCTGCCGCCTGCGGGCGCGCTTCTTGGCGACCTCGGAGGACTGGAGCTGGTACGGCACCGAGGTCACCATCACACCCGGCGTGAACAGCAGCCGGCCCTTGAGCCGCAGCGCGCTCTGGTTGTGCAGCAGGTGCTCGTACCAGTGGCCGACCACGTACTCGGGGATGATCACGGAGACCACGTCGCGCGGGGATTCCCTGCGCAGGCCCTTGACGTACTCGATCACCGGGCGGGTGACCTCCCGGTACGGCGAGTCGAGCACCTTGAGGGGCACCTCGATGCCGCGCCGCTCCCACTCCTCGCGCAGCGCCCTGGTCTCGTCCGGGTCCACGTTGACGCTGAGCGCCTCCAGGGTGTCGGAGCGCATCAGCCTGGCGTAGGCGAGCGCACGCAGCGTGGGACGGTGGATCTTGGAGATCAGGACCACCGAGTGGACGCGGGAGGGCCGCACCATGTCGTCGCCGGGGGCCTCGGGGGCTGCGATCTCCTCGGCGACGCGGTCGTAGTGCTTACGGATCGCCGTCATCGTCGCGTAGAAGATGCACATGCCGAGCAGCGCGACCCAGGCGCCGTGGGTGAACTTGGTGACGAGGACGACGACCAGGACCAGGCCGGTGAAGAAGGCGCCGAAGGTGTTGATGGCCCGGGAGCGGATCATCCGGCGGCGCTTGGCCTGGTTCTTCTCGGTGGCCAGCAGCCGGTTCCAGTGCCGCACCATGCCGGTCTGGCTGAGGGTGAAGGACACGAACACGCCGACGATGTAGAGCTGGATCAGCCGCGTGGAGTCGGCGCCGTAGATCCACACCAGCAGCCCGGCGGCGCCCGCGAGCAGCAGGATGCCGTTGGAGAAGGCGAGGCGGTCGCCACGGGTGTGCAGCTGGCGGGGGAGGTAGCGGTCCTGGGCGAGGATCGAGCCGAGCAGCGGGAAACCGTTGTAGGCGGTGTTCGCGGCGAGGAACAGCACCAGCGCGGTGGCGGCGGCGAGGATCATGAACAGGAGGCTGCCGTGGCCGAAGACGGCCTCGGCGACCTGGGAGATCACCGGGTCCTGGACGTAGTCGGGACCGAGCGGGGCACCGTCGTGGACCAGGTCCTTGGCGGGGTTCTCCGCCATGCGGACGTCGGTGGCGGCGGCCAGCGCGATGATGCCGCAGAACATGGTGACGGCGAGCAGGCCCATCATGGCGAGCGTGGTCGCGGCGTTCCGCGACTTGGGCTTGCGGAAGGCGGGCACGCCGTTGGAGATCGCCTCGACACCGGTGAGCGCGGCGCAGCCGGAGGAGAAGGCGCGCAGCAGCAGGAAGACCAGGGCGAAGCCGGCGAGGCCGGGATGTTCGGGCTTGATCTCGAAGTCCGCGGTCGGCGCCCGCATCTCGTCGCCGAGCACGATCCCGCGGAAGGCCCCCCACGCGATCATGAGGAAGACGCCGGCGACGAAGACGTACGTGGGGACCGCGAAGAGCGTGCCCGACTCCTTGACCCCGCGCAGGTTCATCAGCGTCAGCAGTACGATCACGCCGACCGCGCAGGCCACCTTGTTCTCGACGACGAACGGGACCGCCGAACCCAGGTTCTCGATCCCGGAGGAGATCGACACGGCGACGGTGAGGACGTAGTCGACGAGCAGGGCGCTGGCGACGGTCAGTCCGGACTTGGGGCCGAGGTTGGTGGTGGCCACCTCGTAGTCGCCGCCGCCGCTCGGGTACTCACGGACGTTCTGCCGGTAGGAGGCGACCACGGTGAACATCAGCACCACGACCGCGACGGCGATCCAGGGGCTGAAATGGTACGCCGACAGTCCCGCGATCGACAGGACCAGCAGCACCTCGCCGGGGGCGTACGCCACGGAGGAGAGCGGGTCGGAGGCGAAGACGGGGAGTGCGACGCGCTTCGGCAGCAGCGTTTCGCCCAGCCGGTCACTGCGCAGTGCGCGCCCGATCAGAATCCGTTTGGGCACGTCGGTCAATTTGGACACAGCAGTGGATCGTAAGCCTTCCGGTCAGGGGCCGCCCAACCGCCGCCCCACATCCATACGGCATCCATACGGCTCCGTCCTCCGGGCGGGATCGCCGGAGGACGGGGCGCGAATTCCGCAGGTCACAGAAGTTCCATGCCGATATGACTGACCCGGCCGTCGTCGTCACGCCCCGTGGAGGTCCCCTGCAGACCACCGCACATGATCGGCTCCGCGGCCTCCTCGTCGGTCTCGGCGTCCCCACCGCGGCCAGCGTGCGCAGCATCACTCGCCGCTGACCGTCCCGGGTGCGCGCCCGGCGACTCCGGCGCGCGGGGACTCCGGTGCCGACGACGGCCACCCGCGTCGACGGCACCGTGCAGCCGACGGCACCGTGCAGGCGCACGCCCCCGCCACCGTGCCGGGCCGGGCGCGGTGCAGGGGTCCTCGCCGCCGAGCCGGCCGTGCGGGAAGGCGGCCGCGAAGACGTCGCCGGCCCCGTCGGAGTCGACGACCGGCGCCGGGGGCCCGGCCGCGGGGACGTCGGGTCAGCTCGCCGTCGGCCGGCAGGTACGCGCCCTCGGCGCCCGCGGTGACGACGGTCCGGGCCCGGCCCCGCGCGGCGACCTCGCGCAGGACGGCCCCGGGCCGGTCAGGGCGGCGGGGAGGAGGACGAGGTCCGCGGTGGGGGCGGAGGGCTCCTGGCAGGGTCCGGCGCCGTCCCGCTCGTGCGGGTCGGCCGGGATCGTCCCGCCCGCACCGCGCAGGACGAGGACGTCGGTCCCGGCGGTCCTGGCTGGTTCTCTCCTTGCCCCGGGGCTCGGTCGTGCCCGGGCGGTGCGGATACGTTGGACCCGGCACGCGAACACGACGGCCGGGCCCCGGAGGGCGTCGGGACCGCGATCCCCCGGCATGATGTTGCCCGGCGGCCCGCACGCAGGCCGCGATGTTTGCCTGGCGAGCCGAAAGAGAGACATGAGCACGAAGGTCATGAAGGTCGAACGGCCTGCAGGAAGCGCGGTGTGACGCGATGCATATTGTCATCATGGGCTGTGGAAGGGTGGGTTCCGACCTGGCCCAGACCCTGGAGGAACAGGGGCACACGGTCGCCGTGATCGACCAGGACCCCACCGCCTTCCGCCGGCTGGGCTCCTCGTTCGGCGGCCGCCGGGTCACCGGCGTCGGTTTCGACCAGGACACCCTGCGCGAGGCGGGCATCGAGGAGGCGGGTGCCTTCGCCGCCGTCTCCAGCGGCGACAACTCCAACATCATCGCCGCGCGGGTGGCCCGGGAGATGTTCGGCATCGAACACGTCGCCGCCCGCATCTACGACCCCCGCCGTGCGGAGGTCTACCAGCGCCTGGGCATCCCCACCGTGGCGACCGTGCGATGGACGGCCGACCAGATGCTGCGCCGGCTGCTCCCCTCGGGCGCCGAGCCGCTGTGGCGCGATCCCACCGGCGGGGTCCAGCTCGCCGAGGTGCACACCTCCACGGCCTGGGTGGGGCACAGGATCAGCAGGCTGCAGGACGAGACCGGCGTGCGCGTGGCCTTCCTGACCCGGCTCGGCGAGGCGATCCTGCCCAGTTCGCAGACGGTGCTGCAGGAGGGGGACCTGGTGCATGTGATGATGCGCACCGATGAGATCGACCGCGTCGAGGCGGCGTTCGCCAAGGGTCCCGAACAGGAGGGCGCTCACTGATGAGGGTCGCCATTGCCGGAGCCGGCGCCGTCGGCCGCTCGATCGCGGGCGAGCTGCTGGAGAACGGCCACGAGGTCCTGCTGATCGACAAGGCGCCGACCGCCATCTCGGTCGAGCGCGTGCCGCAGGCGGAGTGGCTGCTCGCCGACGCCTGCGAGATCACCTCCCTGGACGAGGCGGCGCTCCAGCGCTGCAACGTCGTCATCGCCGCGACCGGCGACGACAAGGTCAACCTGGTCGTGTCGCTGCTCGCCAAGACCGAGTACGGCGTCCCGCGCGTCGTCGCCCGGGTGAACAACCCGAAGAACGAGTGGCTGTTCAACGAGTCCTGGGGCGTGGACGTCGCCGTCTCCACCCCGCGTCTGATGTCGGCCCTGGTGGAGGAGGCGGTGAGCGTCGGCGACCTGGTCCGGCTGCTGCGCTTCAGCCACGGTGACGCCAACCTGGTCGAGCTGACCCTGCCGGAGGAGTCGGCGCTGGCCGGCACGCAGGTCGGGGACGTCCAGTGGCCGCAGGACACCTCGCTGGTCACCATCATCCGCGGCACGCGCGTCCTGACGCCGACCCGGGAGGACTCCCTGGAGGCCGGCGACGAACTCCTCTTCGTGGCCGCCCAGGCCCGCGAGGAACAGCTGGAGGACCTGCTCTCCGTGCGCAGGGAGTCGTGAAGAAGCGGGGGCGCCCGGAGGACTCCGGGCGCCCCCGCTTCTTCACGGATGTACGGGCTACGGCTCGTGGCGGTGACGGCCGGCCGTCGTCGCCCCGCCGCTCCCCTGCGCGGCGGCGGCCTTGCGCTCCTCCTCCGCGCGTTCCTCCGCCTCCATCTCGGCGAAGACGTCGATCGGCGGCGGCGCCTTCGTCAGGAACACCCAGGTCAGGTACACCGCGAGCAGGAACGGCGGGATCTTCAGCGCGACCAGCACCCAGCCCAGCTGGGTGGTGTCCGCCCACCAGTACAGCGGGAACAGGATCGCGCTCTTGCCGAGCAGGATCAGCCCCCAGGCCCAGCTGGCCTTGGTGTACGCCTTCTTCCGGCCGGGGTTGCGGGTGCGCCAGGAGAGGTTCTCCTTGAAGACGGGTCCCAGCATCAGACCGATCAGCGGGACGCCCGCCATCGCCGTGACGATGTACGCCAGGGCCAGGCCCAGCGTGTACAGCATGCCCGGCAGGTAGAAGTCCTTGGCCTCGCCGGTCATCATCGCGAAGACCACGCCGAAGGCGACGCCGAAGACGCCGCTGAAGGCGTGCTTGACGGTGTCCTTGCGCACCAGGCGGACCACGACCATCACCAGCGCCACGGCGAGCGCCGCGATCGCCGACATGTGCAGGTCCTTGTTGACCGTGTAGACGCTGACGAAGAGGAGCCCGGGGAGCACCGTCTCGACCATGCCCCGCACCCCGCCGAAGGCTTCGAAGAGGGCGGCTTCGGTCACCGCCCGGGCGTCGTCCGCGGATGTGTCTTCGGTCGTCGGCTTGTCGAGTGACGTCACCGGCTACTCCCGTCCGAGGGGTCTCAGTTCGTATTTCGGATTGAACAGCACCCGGCGGCCCCGGCTCATCGAGATCCGGCCCGATGCGATCAGCTTGCGCCCCGGTTCTATCCCCACGATGGAGCGCCTGCCGAGCCACACCACGTCGAGTGCGGCGGAGCCGTCGAACAGCTCGGCCTCCAGAGCCGGCACTCCCGCGCGCGGCCGCAGCGTGACCGTGCGCAAGGTACCAGTAACCGTGACGATCTGCCGGTCGCGGCAGTCGCCTATTCGCGTACAGCCGACCGTCTCGGCGTCCTCACGCAGCTCCTCGGACTCCAGGTCCTCCTGGGACGAGGAGAGCCGGTCGAGCATGCGCCGGAACCGGCCCGCCGGCTTCTCGGGGCGAGGAACAGCGCTCATGTCTGAAGCGTACCGGGGGCACTGACGGTCACGTACCCCCTGCCGCCCCGGTCCGAACGGGCACGGCCCCGGCCACCGTCGCGGTCACGCCGCCTGCCTTCACTTCTCGAAGCGGTAGCCCATGCCCGGCTCGGTGATCAGGTGCCGCGGATGCGACGGATCCGCCTCCAGCTTCCGCCGCAGCTGCGCCATGTACACGCGCAGGTAGTTCGTCTCCGTGCCGTACGACGGCCCCCACACCTCCCGCAGCAGCTGCTTCTGCGCCACCAGCCGGCCACCGGCCCGCACCAGCACCTCCAGCAGGTGCCATTCGGTGGGTGTCAGCCGCACGTCCCTGCCCTCACGGTTGACCTTCTTCGCGGCCAGGTCGACGGTGAAGGCGGCGGTCTCCACCACCAGGTCGCCCCCGTCGCCGGCGGGCTCCGAGCGGCGTACGGCGGCCCGCAGCCGGGCCAGCAGTTCGTCCATGCCGAAGGGCTTGGTGACGTAGTCGTCGGCCCCCGCGTCCAGTGCCTGGACCTTCTCGTCGGAGGCGTGCCGGGCGGACAGCACCAGGATCGGCACCCGGGTCCAGCCGCGCAGTCCCCTGATCACCTCGACACCGTCCGTGTCGGGCAGGCCGAGGTCGAGGACGACGACGTCGGGATGGCGGGCGGCGGCCGTACGGAGTGCGGCGGCGCCGTCGTGGGCGGAGTCGACCTCGTACGAGCGTGCCCTGAGGTTGATCACGAGGGCGCGCACGATGGCCGGGTCGTCGTCGACCACCAGGACACGGGTCATGAGGGCTGCCTTTCGGGTTCTGCGGCCGCTGCGGCCTGCGGGTTCTCCGGGTGCGCCGCGGCGGCGCGCAGGGTGAGCGCCATCGTGAGGCCGCCGCCGGGGGTGTCCTCGGCGTTCAGGGTGCCGCCCATGGCCTCGGCGAAGCCCCGGGCGACCGCCAGTCCCAGGCCGACACCGGCCCCGCGCGGTGCGTCACCGTGCCGCTGGAAGGGCTCGAAGATGTGCTCCTTGGCCTCGTCGGGCACGCCGGGGCCGCGGTCCACCACCCGCACCTCGACCCGGTCGGCGAGGGCGCTCGCGGCGACCAGGACGGGCAGGCCAAGGGGGCTGTACTTCACGGCGTTCTCGATCACGTTGGCCATCGCCCGCTCCAGCAGCCCCGGATCCGCGGCGACCATGGGCAGGGCCTCGGGGACGTCCAGGGTCACGCTGCCCTCGGGCACCCCGCCGAGCGCCATCGGCACCACCTCGTCCAGGTCGATCCCCCGGATCAGAGGGGTGACCGTGCCGGTGTGCAGCCGGGACATGTCCAGCAGGTTGCCCACCAGGTGGTCCAGGCGGTCGGCGCCGTCCTCGATGCCCTCCAGCAGCTCGGCCCGGTCCTCGGGAGACCATTCGACGTCCTCGGAGCGCAGCGAGGAGACGGCGGCCTTGATCCCGGCCAGCGGGGTGCGCAGGTCGTGGCTGACGGCGGCCAGGAGGGCGGTGCGGATGCGGTTGCCCTCGGCGAGGGCGAGGGCCCGGCCGGCCTGCTCGCGCAGCCGGCGGCGGTCCAGGACGACGGCGGCCTGCGCGGCGAAGGCGGCCAGGACCCTGCGGTCCTCGGCAGGCGGCACCCGGCCGGTCAGCGCCAGCGCCATGTGGTCGCCGACCGGCACCTCCACGTCCGCGTCCTCGGGCCGTCCGACCGGGCGTCCGAGCCCCGCCCGGCCCGCGCAGGTCCACGGCTCGATGTCGCCCGCGCGTTCGAGGAGGGCGGCGGACTCCATGCCGAAGGTCTCCCGGACCCGCTCCAGCAGGTCCTCCAGGCCGGTCTCCCCGCGCAGCACGTTGCCGGCGAGGAAGGACAGGATCTCCGACTCGGCACGCAGCCGGGCCGCCTGGTGGGTGCGCCGGGCCGCGAGGTCGACCACGGACGCCACCGCCGCGCCCACCGTGGCGAAGACCACTATGGCGGTGATGTTCTTCGGGTCGGAGACGGTCCAGTGGTGCAGGGGCGGGGCGTAGAAGTAGTTCAGCAGCAGCGAGCCGACCGCCGCGGAGGCCAGCGCCGGCCAGAGCCCGCCGAGCAGGGCCGCCGCCACCGTCAGGGCCAGGAACAGCAGCATGTCGTTGGCGAGTCCCAGGTCCACGGTGCTGAGCAGCACCGCCACCGCCGCCGGGCCCGTCACGCCGACCGCCCAGCCCCAGACCAGCCGGGAGCGCCCGAGCCGTGCGCCCCGGGCGCCGGGCAGCCCGCGGCCCTTGGCGACCTCCTCGTGGGTGACGATGTGCACGTCCAGGTCGGGGCCCGAGTCGCGGGCGACGGTCGCGCCGACACCGGGTCCGAAGACGTACTGCCAGGCCGGGCGGCGCGAGGAGCCGAGCACGATCTGGGTGGCGTTGGCCCCGCGCGCGAAGGCGAGCAGGGCGGCCGGCACGTCGTCGCCGACGACGTGGTGGAAGGTGCCGCCGAGATCCTCCACCAGGGTGCGCTGCTCGGCCAGCTCCCCGGGCGAGGCCGCGGTGAGCCCGTCGCTGCGGGAGATGTAGACGGCGAGCAGTTCGCCGCCGGCGCCCTTCTCCGCCAGCCGCGCGGCCCGCCGGAGCAGGGTGCGGCCCTCCGGGCCGCCGGTCAGGCCGACGACGATCCGCTCGCGGGAGCCCCATATCGCCGAGACCTCGTGCTCGCTGCGGTAGCGCTGGAGGTGGGCGTCGACCCGGTCGGCCACCCACAGCAGCGCCAGCTCCCTGAGCGCGGTGAGGTTGCCGGGGCGGAAGTAGTTGGACAGGGCGGCGTCGACCTTGTCCGGCTGGTGGATGTTGCCGTGCGCCATGCGGCGGCGCAGCGCCTCGGGCGTCATGTCGACCAGCTCGATCTGGTCCGCCCGCCGCACCACCTCGTCCGGTACGGTCTCCCGCTCCCGTACGCCGGTGATCGACTCCACGACGTCGCCCAGCGACTCCAGGTGCTGGATGTTGACCGTGGACAGGACGTCGATCCCGGCCGCGAGCAGCTCCTCCACGTCCTGCCAGCGCTTGGCGTTGCGCGAGCCGGGGACGTTGGTGTGGGCGAGCTCGTCGACGAGGGCCACGCGGGGACGGCGGGCGAGGACGGCGTCGAGGTCCATCTCCGTCAGAACGGCCCCGCGGTGTTCGACGTTCCGGTGCGGGATCTGCTCCAGTCCCCGCAGCAGCGCCTCGGTACGGGGTCTGCCGTGCGGCTCGGCGAAGGCCACCACGCAGTCGGTGCCGCGTTCGGCACGGCGGTGGGCCTCGGAGAGCATCGCGTACGTCTTGCCGACGCCCGGTGCCGCACCGAGATGGATCCGAAGGTTGCCGCGTCCCATGACCTCATTGTCTTCCCCCGTGAGACCCGGCCGGGTGCGGGGTCCCGGCGGGGGTCAGTGCTCGACGATCCCGCCGTCGCTCAGCTCCAGGACGCGGTCGGCGAGGCCGAGGAGGGTGGTGTCGTGGGTGGCGACGAGCGCGGTGACGCGCTCGCTGCGGACGACCGCGCGCAGCAGCTCCATCACGGCGTGCCCGGTCTCCGCGTCCAGCTGGCCGGTCGGCTCGTCGGCGATGAGGAGGGAGGGGTTGTTGGCGAGGGCGCGGGCGATGGCGACCCGCTGCTGCTGGCCGCCGGAGAGTTCGCCGGGCCGCTGGGCGGCGTGGTCGGCGAGGCCGACGAGGGACAGCAGCAGCTCGACGCGCTCCTCGCGCTCGTGCGGATCGGCACGGCGCAGCCGCAGCGGGACACCGACGTTCTCGGCGGCGGTGAGGATGGGGATGAGGCCGAAGGACTGGAAGACGAAGCCGACGTGGTCCCGGCGCAGGGCGAGCAGTCCGTTCTCGTCGAGGCCGGCGAGGTCGCTCCCGTCGACGTGGACCCGACCCCGGTCGGGGGTGTCGAGGCCGCCGACGATGTTCAGGAGCGTGGTCTTGCCGGATCCGGAACGTCCCTTGAGGGCGACCAGCTCGCCGCGCGGGACCTCGAAGGAGACGCCGCGCAGCGCGTGGACTGCGGCGGCTCCCGTACCGAAGGACCTGTGCACGTCCTCGACGCGCACCATCGTCTCGGTGACCACCTGACGCATGCGGCTGCCCTCCCCCGTGGACCGGGTGCCAGTATCCCCGCCCGGTGCCCGGTCGATCAATGGCCGGACCGGGCTGTCCCCGGCACACGGACGTGCACGCGAGTGCCACCGCGGGCGCTCGCGCCGCGGGGCGGCACGGGCGGGCGACGGGACGCCTCCCGCTCGAGCGGAGCCGGCAGTGGGGGAGGCGCCCGCCGGCGCCGGACCGCGCGACCCGCCGCCGGCCCGCCCTCACGCCGGGCACCGACGTCGGCTCGCGCACACGAAAGAGGCCGCACCCCGCCCGGCGTGCGGCCCTTCGGCCCGCCGGAAACCCGGCTAGCGCACCTCGGTGATCTCCGGTCCGCGCTGGAGCTGGCCCATGCCGCCGGCGAAGCGGGAGCCGCCCTCCTCCTGCTGTGTGTTCTCGGGGACCATCTGCGCGTCGTTCGGCAGCTTCAGGACGATCGGGTCCCGCGGAGCCATCGGGCCCTCGCCGCGCACCACGACCGTGTCCCGGAAGATCTGCTCGAGGAGCCCGGCGGCCTGCGGCTGCACCGCGCCCTGGCCCGAGATCACCCCGCGCAGGAACCAGCGGGGGCCGTCCACGCCGACGAACCGCACGACCTGGAAGCCGCCGGTGCCGTCGGGCAGTTGCACCGGCACCTGGGCCCGCAGTTCCCAGCCCAGAGGGCCCTCGGCCTCGTCGATGATGCCGCCCTGCTGGGTGATGCCGGCCGCGATCTCCTCGCGCACCTCGCCCCAGATGCCCTCCCGTTTGGGCGCGGCGAAGGCCTGCAGCTGGATGGCGCTGTCCCGCAGCACGACGGTGGCCGCGACGATCGCGTCGCCCGCGACCTCCACCCGCAGCTCCATGCCGTCGACACCGGGCACGAACAGACCGCCCAGATCGACCCGGCCCTCGCCGGGCTCACTGACCTCGCTGCTGTCCCAGGGTCCGTCGGGCCGCGGCGCCGGCTCGAGCCTCAGCCGCTCGGCCTCCTCGCCCGCCTCAGCGTCGACACCGTCGACGACCTGCTCGGCCTCGCCGGCCGCACCGTCGGCGGCATCCTTCTTCTTGCGACGTCCGAACACGTCACTGTCCTTCCCGGTCGGATACGACCGAAGCGTATCGATTCCCACCCGCTGTACCGCCCACGGCGGCCTGAACGCTTGTGCCGCTCTTGCCTTCCACCGCGGCGTGGCCGCCGGTGGACCCGAAGCCCCCCTCGGCCCGGGCCGAGGGGGGAAGCTCCGCGACCGACACGAAGCGGACCCTCTCGACCTGCTGGACGACCAGTTGTGCAATCCGGTCGAAGCGCTCGAACCGCACGGTCTCGCGCGGGTCGAGATTCACCACGATCACCTTGATCTCCCCACGGTACCCGGCATCGACCGTCCCCGGGGCATTCACCAGGGCGACGCCGCAGCGGGCGGCGAGACCGGATCGCGGGTGCACGAAGGCCGCGTACCCGTCGGGCAGCGCCACAGACACCCCCGTGGGCAGTACGGCCCGTTCGCCGGGAGCCAGTTCGCGGGCCTCGGTGGTCCGCAGGTCGGCTCCCGCGTCCCCCGGGTGCTCGTACGCCGGGAGCGGTACGTCGGGGTCGACGCGCCGGATCAGCACCTCGAGCGCGCTCACGGGTTCACCTCGAAGGCGCGGGCGCGGCGGACCTGGTCGGGGTCCTCCATGGCGGCCCGGATCTCCTCCTCGCGGCCGTGGTCGACGAAGTGGTCGACCTTGACCTCGATGAACAGGGCGTCGGCGCGGACCGCGACCGGCCCGTCGGGGCCGCCGATGCGTCCGGTGGCGGTGCAGTAGATCTTCCGCCCGGCCACCGCCGTCACCTCGGCCTCCAGGTGCAGCACGGTGCCGACCGGCACGGGCCGGACGAAGTCGGTCTCCAGCCTGCCGGTCACCGCGATCGTGCGCAGCAACCAGTTGAGCGAGCCGAGCGTCTCGTCCAGGGCGGTGGCGAGCACCCCGCCGTGCGCGAGCCCCGGGGCGCCCTGGTGGGCGGGCTGCACGGTGAACTCGGCGGTGATCGACACGCCTTCGCCGGCGCGGGCCTCCAGATGCAGTCCGTGGGGCTGTTCGCCGCCACAGCCGAAGCACTGGCCGTAGTGCGCGCCCAGGAGCTCGCCGGGTGCGGGGGCGTCCGGATGGCGTACCGGGGCCACGGCGCCGTCCGGGGGCTGAAGAGCTGCGGAATTACCACTCACAGCCGCAGACCTTACCCGCGCGCGGGTCCCGGACCGACACCGTGCCAAGCTTGGATTCATGCAGCTCTCCGCCGCCTCGTACGAAGAACGCCTCACCGCCCCCCGCTCCTGGTGGCTGATCTCCTTCCTGGCGGGGGTCTCGCTGGCGCTGATCCTGTTGCCGTTCGGCACGCTGCCGATGCTGGGCGGCCTGGCCGGCGGCACCGCCGCGGCGGCCGTCGTGGCCAGTTCGTACGGCTCGGCGCGCATCCGGGTCGTGGGCGGCCACCTGCTCGCGGGCGAGGCGAGGATCCCGGTGTCGGCGCTGGGCGAGGCGGAGGTCCTGGACGCCGACCAGGCCCGGGCCTGGCGCACCCACAGGGCCGATCCGCGCTGTTTCATGCTGCTGCGGGCGTACATCCCCGGCGCGCTGCGCGTGGACGTCACCGATCCGGCGGACCCGACTCCCTACGTCTTCCTGTCGACGCGGGAACCGGAACGGCTGGCTCGGGCGCTGCGGGCGGCGAAGGACGCGGCGGACGCCGCCTGAGGCCTGTCCGGCGGACCGAGCCGGAGGAAACCGGCGACGGCTCCGAGGCGCGGGCGGGCGCGGCCCGGTGCGTGCGGCTGCACGGCGGAGAAGGGTGTCGGACGCGACGGAAATCCCCCGCTCGGGCGCGGTCGGGCGCGGTCAGGCATGGGGAGTCGGCAACGACCGGCGTCGACGCCGCGAAGGTGCGCGGCCGGGCCCCGCGCCTGCGGTGTGATCCCGCCGGACAGGCCCTGACGGCGGTACGGGAAACACGGCGGGCGGGGTGCCGCCCGGGGGCTTCACGGGGCCCGGTGCCCGTCGTCCTTCCCCGGGTGGCCGCCGAGCTCCTTGAGGGCGTCCTCGGGGAGGGCGTCCTCGGGGCGCTCCAGAGCGGGGAGGGCCGGCAGCGCGTCCCAGGGCACCTGGATTCTTCGCAGGTCGTCCCGGATACGTGCGGCGAGCTTTCTGGTGTCCCTGCGGTTCATGGCGGCGCCCACGGCGGCTCCCACCAGGAACGGCATCAGGTTCGGCAGGTTGCGGACCATGCGCTTCATGATCCGCTGGCGCAGTTCGCGCTTCATGCGGCTGTTCAGCGCCGCGTGCACGGTCGAGGGCCTGGTCGCCTCGATCCCGCGCTCCTGCGACCAGGAATTGAGGTACACGGTGCTGCGCTGGGCAAGGGTGCCGGCCGGCCGTACGCCGTAGACCTCGTGGAGTTCTGCGATCAGCTTCAGTTCGATCACGGCGACGCCGGTGATCTCGGCGGCCAGCTCCGCCGGCATCGCGGGCGGCACGGGCATCATGGCCGCCGCGCCGACTCCGGCGCCGACCGTCGCCGTGGCCTTCGCCGCGCCCGTCACGAGCTTGTCCGCGAGTTCCTCGGGGCCGAGGCCGGGGAACTGCCGGCGCAACGTCCCGAGGTCGCGCACGGGCACCCGCGGGGTGACCTCGATGATCCGGTCCGCGAGGTGCGCCAGTCCCGCGCGGGCGCGGGCGCCGCCCCTGCGGGCGCCTTCCAGGGCCTTCCCACGGACCACGGCGGCCCGTCGGCGCGCCACGGGCGCGGTGACCTCCGAGGACTCCGGGAGGTCACCCCGGCCGGCTGCCGCTTCGAGCGGGGCCGCCCCGGTACCGGTCGAGCCCCGCTCTTGGTCACGCGTGTCGTGCTGCGGGCCCGCCTGGGGCCCCGGGTCCGCTCCTCTCGTGAAGAAGCGGCGCTTCCGCGGAGGGGTCGAGCCAGTCACGGCCGACCCCGCCTCAGTCGCAGTCGCGGCAGATCGGCTGGCCGTTCTTCTCGCGGGCCAGCTGGCTGCGGTGGTGGACCAGGAAGCAGCTCATGCAGGTGAACTCGTCCTGCTGCTTCGGCAGGACCCGGACGGCCAGCTCCTCGTTCGAGAGGTCCGCTCCGGGCAGTTCCAGGCCCTCGGCGGCCTCGAACTCGTCGACGTCCACGGCCGAGGCCGACTTGTCGTTCCGCCGGGCCTTCAGTTCTTCGAGGCTGTCCGAGTCGACGTCGTCGTCGGTCTTGCGTGGAGTGTCGTAGTCGGTTGCCATGTCACTCTCCCCCTCTGGGTGTATGCGGTGTCTCCAGCGCACGTAACGCGGGAGAGGCCGGACTTGTGCCCGACCCGAGGCGGAGATTTTGCCTCACATCAAGGTCTGTTACTCAATCGACACCCAACCGGACCCCTCACGAGTGGTCGGCCGGGATGGCGAGGGGGACCGTACACGGTCCGAACGCTGCGCTCCAAAGGCGCCTCACCGTGTACTTCCCGTGATCAGGCCTCCTGAAAACCGGGACTTTCCCGGCTTTCCCGGGGATGCGCGATCACGGAGAGTGGAGGGCCCGGGAATCACGTCTGTGATCGATCACACATGGGGTTACCGGAGAGACGCCCCGTAAATTCCGCCCAAAGCGAACGCCCCCTCGTGTCGGCGGCATCATTTCAGATCGGCAGGGTGACGCGCATCACGAGACCGCCCCCTTCCCGAGGCCGTGCGTAGATGTGCCCGCCGTGCGCCCGGGCGACCGACCGCACGATGGACAGACCGAGTCCGACGCCCTTGTCGCTGCCCGTGCGCTCGGTGCGCAGCCGCCGGAACGGCTCGAAGAGGTTGTCGATCTCGTACGCGGGTACCACCGGGCCCGTGTTCGACACCACCAGGACCGCCTGGCCGTGCTGCACCTCGGTGGTGACCTCGACCCAGCCCTCCTCGGGCACGTTGTACCGCACGGCGTTCTGCACCAGGTTCAGCGCGATCCGCTCCAGCAGCACACCGTTGCCCTGGACGACCGCGGGCCGGCGCGCGCCGCGGATCTCCACGCCCTTGGCCTCCGCCTCGCCGTGCACCTGGTCGATCGCCTGGGCGGCCACCTCGGCGAGGTCCACGGGTTTGCGCTCGACGATCTGGTTGTCGCTGCGGGCGAGCAGCAGCAGGCCCTCCACGAGCTGTTCACTGCGCTCGTTGGTGGACAGCAGCGTCTTGCCCAGCTGCTGGAGCTCCACCGGGGCGTGGGGATCGGAGAGGTGCACCTCCAGCAGGGTGCGGTTGATCGCCAGCGGGGTGCGCAGCTCGTGCGAGGCGTTGCCCACGAAGCGCTGCTGCGCGGTGAACGCCCGCTGGAGCCGTTCCAGCATGTCGTCGAAGGTGTCGGCCAGCTCCTTCAGCTCGTCGTCCGGGCCGTCCAGCTCGATCCGGCGGGACAGGTCCGAGCCGGCCACCGCACGGGCGGTGCGGGTGATCCGGCCCAGCGGCGACAGGACACGGCCGGCCATGGCGTAGCCGAAGGCGAAGGCGATGACGGCGAGGCCCAGCAGGGCCAGCAGGGAGCGGCTGAGCAGGTTGTCCAGGGCCACCTGGCGTTGGTGGTCGATGCATTCGCTGATCCGGGCGTTGAACTCGGACAGCTCCAGGTTGCCGTTGGCGATGCCCGGACAGTCGTTGCTGGAGATCCTCAGACCGTCGAAGTCGACGATCTTGAACAAGGGCTGGCTGCCGGTGCGCAGGGCCTGGGCGGCGAGCAGGTAGATGATCGACAGCAGCAGGATGCCGGCGATCAGGAACATGCCGCCGTACAGCAGCGTGAGGCGTATGCGGATGGTGGGACGCAGCCACGGGAAGGGCTGGTCGCCCTTCCTCGGGTCCCAGGTGGGCTTGGGGGGCGCCGTGGGGGGCGCGGGTGCGGCGGCCATCGGTCATCAGATCCGGTATCCGGAGCCGGGCACGGTCACGATGACCGGCGGCTCCCCCAGTTTGCGGCGCAGGGTCATCACGGTCACCCGCACCACGTTGGTGAACGGGTCCGTGTTCTCGTCCCAGGCCTTCTCCAGCAGCTGCTCCGCGGAGACGACCGCGCCCTCGCTGCGCATGAGCACCTCCAGGACGGCGAACTCCTTCGGCGCGAGCTGCACCTCCTTGCCGTCGCGGAAGACCTCGCGGCGGTTGGGGTCGAGCTTGATCCCGGCACGCTCCAGGACGGGCGGCAGCGGCACGCTCGTACGCCGCCCGAGGGCGCGCACGCGTGCGATGAGCTCGCTGAACGCGAAGGGCTTGGGCAGGTAGTCGTCGGCGCCGATCTCCAGGCCCTCGACGCGGTCGCTGACGTCGCCGGACGCCGTGAGCATCAGCACGCGCGTGGGCATGCCGAGCTCGACGATCCTGCGGCAGACGTCGTCGCCGTGCACGAGCGGGAGGTCGCGGTCGAGGACGACCACGTCGTAGTCGTTGACGCCGATGCGTTCCAGGGCCGCCGCACCGTCGTACACGACGTCGACGGCCATGGCCTCCCGGCGCAGTCCGGTGGCCACCGCATCGGCGAGCAGTTGCTCGTCCTCGACGACGAGTACGCGCACGTCGCTTGTCCTTCCTCATGTCCCGCCCTCGGTTCGGACAGCGCCTCAGGGCGCACTCGGGCAGGGGTGCGGGTGGGTGTGTTGGCCTCCATCCTGCCCTTTTCTGCCGTAAGTCGGCTGTAAGGCAGGCGAGGGGACGGTGTCGGGCGGGCACGGGCCCGGGGAACGTCACGGCGAACGGGGCGGGAACACGAGATTTTCCCGCGCGGGGAGGTTTCCCCGGAAGGGAGCCTGGGGAGGACGGGTCTTACATCCCGCGATCACGCTCTGCACGTACCGCGCCACCACGCGGTGCGCATCAGTCCGCTTCCGCAGGGCGGGCGTGGATGTCCGGCACCGTCGCCGCCCGGCCGGGCGGCGCTGGGCATCCGCTCCGGACGTGATCGTCCCTTCCGAACGGCACACCCCCGTGCCATCGACCCACCGACCCAGGACGAGGGGGCGCAGCATGGACGCATTCACCGCAGGACTTCTGCAGCGCATAAAGGCGACCGAGTCCGATCTGTCGCGGGCCCGCGACGACGGCGACGACTTCCTCGTCGACGTGGAGCAGGGCGAACTCGACGATCTGCGCCGCCTCGCCGCCGAGCACGGCGTGGAGGTCGGCGCGTACAGCGTCTGATCGGCTCGCAACGGAACGGGCCCCGGCGAATCCAGCGCCGGGGCCCGTGCCTGTCCGTCCGCTCGCCTTCGGGGCGCCTCGGCCGGTGGCGGGAGCGCGACCGTGCCCGGCCCTCCGGGACTCCGCGCGTTCACGCTCCCGCCACCGGCGCGCCCCTACGGCTCTGTCGCGGCCGGCGCATCGGGGCAGTGGGCGGTGGGAGCCCTTTCCCCTCCTCTCCCCGCGGGGGGCACCGGGCCCCGGCCGGACGTCACCCCCACCGGGGCCTGCCGAGGGACGACATGTGGGCGGGCGGCACGCCGGCCCGCGGGTTCGGGTCGCAAAACCCATGGGGTGATCTCCGGCGGCCCGTCAGTCGTGCCAGGCGCCGTAGTCCTCCAGGAGTCGCTGGAGGGGCTCGAAGACGCCCGGGCTCGCGGCGACCGTGAGGTCCCACGAGGGGCGGTCCCCGGGACGGCCGCCGGTGCGCGCGCCCGCCTCGCGGGCGATCAGGTCACCGGCCGCCAGGTCCCAGGGGTGCAGCCCGCGCTCGTAGTAGCCGTCGAGGCGCCCCGCGGCGAGGTCGCACAGGTCGATCGCGGCCGATCCGCCGCGCCGGATGTCCCGCAGCAGGGGGATCAGCCGCCGCGCCACGTCGGCCTGGTGGGTGCGGACCTCGGCGACGTAGTTGAACCCGGTCGACACCAGGGCCTGGTCCAGGGGCGGCGAGGGACGGCAGGTCAGGCGCCGCTCGCCCGCCCAGGCGCCGGTGGCCCAGGCGCCGCCGCCGCGCACCGCGTGGTACGCCTCGCCGCGCATGGGGGCCACGACCGCCCCGGCCACGGTCTCGCCGTCCTGCTCGGCGGCGATGGAGACGGCCCAGGTGGGCAGGCCGTACAGGTAGTTGACCGTGCCGTCGAGCGGGTCGATCACCCAGCGGACGCCGCTGGTGCCCTCGGTGGAGGCGCCCTCCTCGCCGAGGAAGCCGTCCTGCGGGCGGCGCTCGGCGATCAGCGTGGTGATCAGCTTCTCGGCCGCGATGTCCATCTCGGTGACGACGTCGATCGGGCTGGACTTGGTCGCGGCGACCGTGAGGTCGGCCGGGCGGCCGTCCCGCAGCAGCTCGCCCGCGCGGCGGGCCGCCTCCCGGGCGAGCTCCAGCAGTTCCGCGTGCAGGGGGTCGGTCACGGCGCTCCTCATGCGTAGGGGCTGTCGGCGCCCGCGGCGGCGGGGCGCGGGGTGCGGGCCGGGCAGCAGCCCACCGGGCAGAGGTTGTGGCTCGCGCCGAGCGCGCCCAGGGCGCACGGCGCGACGCCCTGCCCGCGTTCGACGGCGGCGCGTTCCACGATCAGTTCGCGGATCGCGGCGGCGAACCGCGGGTCGGCGCCGACGGTCGCCGAGCGGCGCACCGGAAGGCCCAGCTCCCCCGCCTTGGCGGTGGCCTCGGTGTCGAGGTCGTAGACGACCTCCATGTGGTCGGAGACGAAACCGATGGGGGCCATGACCACGGCCGGCGCCCCGGCCTCGTGCCGCTCCTCGAGGTGGTCGCAGATGTCGGGCTCCAGCCAGGGGACGTGCGGGGCGCCGGAGCGGGACTGGTAGACGAGCTGCCAGGGGCGGTCGACCCCGGTGCGCTCGCGGACGGCGTCGGCGATCAGCCGGGCCACGTCCAGGTGCTGCCGGACGTACGCGCCGCCGTCGCCGTGCTCCTCCGCCGGGCCGGAGGCGTCGGCGGCGGAGGTGGGGATCGAGTGGGTGCAGAAGGCGATGTGCGCGCCGTCCCGGACGTCCTCGGGGAGGTCGGCGAGCGACCGCAGGACCCCGTCGATCATGGGCTCGACGAAGCCGGGGTGGTTGAAGTAGTGCCGCAGCTTGTCGACCCTCGGCAGTTCCAGCCCCTCCTGCTCCAGGGTCGCGAGGGCGTCGGCGAGGTTCTCCCGGTACTGGCGGCAGCCGGAGTACGAGGCGTAGGCGCTGGTGGCCAGGACGAGGATGCGGCGGCGGCCGTCGCGGACCATCTCGCGCAGGGTGTCGGTGAGGTAGGGCGCCCAGTTGCGGTTGCCCCAGTAGACCGGCAGGTCCAGGCCGTGGTCGGCGAAGTCCCCCCGCAACGCGTCCAGCAGGGCGCGGTTCTGGTCGTTGATGGGACTGACCCCGCCGTAGAGGAAGTAGTGCTGCCCGACCTCCTTGAGGCGTTCCTTGGGGATGCCGCGCCCGCGTGTCACGTTCTCCAGGAACGGGACCACGTCGTCCGGGCCTTCGGGACCACCGAAAGAGAGCAGGAGCAGGGCGTCGTAAGGACTGGCATCGAGCACGTCAGACATGTCTCGATCCTGCCACCCGCCGCTGACGGGCGGGGCGGGAAGGGGGTGTCACCAGCCGTGACGCGGCGTTCCCGGGGTGTATTAGGGTGACCTGACCAGTAAGCTGTACCGACTGCGGTCACGCCTTACTGAACCCTTCGGAGACCCCGTGCCCAGCCCCTACCGCGCCCTGTTCGCCGCCCCCGGCAGCAAGGCCTTCTCCGCCGCGGGGTTCCTCGGCCGGATGCCGCTGTCCATGATGGGCATCGGCGTCGTGACGATGATCTCCCAGCTCACCGGGAGGTACGGGCTGGCCGGCGCGCTGTCGGCGACCATCGCGCTGGCCGCCGCCGTGGCGGGCCCGCAGGTCTCGCGCCTGGTGGACCAGTACGGGCAGCGGCGGGTGCTGCGCCCCGCGACGCTGGTCTCGCTCACCGCGGCGGCGGTGCTGCTGTTCGCCGCGCACTACGCGTGGCCGGACTGGGTGCTGTTCGTCGCGTGCGTCGGCATCGGCTGCGTGCCGAGCGTCGGCTCGATGGTCAGGGCCCGCTGGGCCGCCCTGTACCGGGGCACCTCGAAGCTGCACACCGCGTACTCGTTCGAGTCCGTGGTGGACGAGATGTGCTTCGTCTTCGGGCCGATCATCTCCATCGGGCTGTCCACGGCCTGGTTCCCCGAGGCCGGCCCGCTGCTCGCGGCCTGCTTCCTGGCGGTCGGCGTCTTCTGGCTGACCGCACAGCGCGCCACCGAGCCCGAGCCGCACCCGCGCGAGCACACGGGCGGCGGCTCGGCGCTGCGCGCCCCGGGCCTCCAGGTGCTGGTCGCGACGTTCGTGGCGACGGGGACCATCTTCGGCGCCGTGGACGTGGTCACCGTGGCGTTCGCCGAGGAGGAGGGGCACAAGGCCGCCGCGAGCGTGGTGCTCGCCGTGTACGCGCTGGGCTCCTGCGTGGCGGGCGTCGTGTTCGGGCTGCTGCACTTCGCGGGGGCGCCGGAACGCCGTTGGCTGCTGGGCGTGTGCGCCATGGCCGTGAGTATGATCCCACTCCTACTGGTCGGGAACCTGCCGTTTCTGGCCGTGGCGCTGTTCGCTGCGGGTCTGTCCATCGCTCCGACGATGATCACGACGATGTCCCTCATCGAAGAGCACGTACCACGCGCGCAGCTCACCGAGGGCATGACCTGGGTGAGCACCGGGCTCGCGGTCGGGATCGCCACCGGTTCCTCCGCGGCCGGCTGGGTGATCGACGCGGCCGGGGCGCGTGCCGGGTACGGGGTTCCGGCGCTGGCCGGGGCCGTCGCGGTCGTGGTGGGTTTCCTCGGGTACCGCCGGCTCAAGCGGCCGGTTCCGGGTCGGGGAGGCTCCGTTGGGCAGCACAGCGAGCGCGAGGAACGGCACATGGCGTAACTGGGGCGGCAACGTCTCCGTCCGTCCCGCGCGGGAGACCACGCCCGCCTCCGTCGACGAACTGGCCGCCGCCGTGCGCCGGGCCGCCGAGGACGGCATGCCGGTGAAGGCGGTCGGCACCGGGCACTCCTTCACCTCCATAGCCGCCACCGACGGCCTGCTGATCCGCCCTCACCTGCTGACGGGCATACGGCACATCGACCGCGCCGCCGGCACGGTCGCCGTGGAGGCCGGCACCCCGCTCAGACGACTGAACCTGGCCCTCGCGCGGGAGGGCCTGTCGCTGACCAACATGGGCGACGTCATGGAACAGACGGTCGCCGGGGCCACCGGTACGGGCACCCACGGCACGGGCCGCGACTCGGCCTCCGTCGCCGCCCAGATCCGGGGCCTGGAACTGGTCACCGCCGACGGTTCGGTGCTCACCTGCTCCGAGCGGGAGAACCCGGACGTCTTCGCGGCCGCCCGGATCGGACTCGGCGCCCTCGGCGTCGTCACCGCGATCACCCTCGCCGTGGAGCCGCTCTTCCTGCTCACGGCCCGTGAGGAGCCGATGTCCTTCGACCGGGTCTGCGCCGACTTCGACCAGCTGCACGCCGAGAACGAGCACTTCGAGTTCTACTGGTTCCCGCACACCGGCAACACCACCACCAAGCGCAACAACCGCAGCGCGGGACCGGAGCGGCCGGTGCCGCGGCTCAAGGGCTGGTTCGAGGACGAGTTCCTCTCCAACGGGGTGTTCGAGGCGGTCAACCGGGTCGGCCGCGCGGTGCCCGTGAGCATTCCGGCCATCGCACGGATCTCCAGCAGGGCGCTCTCCGCACGGACCTACACCGACATCCCGTACAAGGTGTTCACCTCGCCGCGCCGGGTGCGCTTCGTGGAGATGGAGTACGCCGTCCCGCGCGAGGCCCTGGTGGAGACGCTGCGGGAGCTGAGGGCGATGGTCGACCGCTCGCCGCTGCGGATCAGTTTCCCCGTGGAGGTGCGCACCGCGCCGGCCGACGACATCACGCTGTCCACCGCGTTCGGCCGGGACAGCGCCTACATCGCCGTCCACATGTTCAAGGGGACCCCCTATCAGGGGTACTTCACCGCGGCCGAGCGCATCTTCACCGCGCACGGGGGGCGGCCTCACTGGGGGAAGATCCACACGCGGGACGCGGAGTACCTCTCCCGGGTGTACCCGCGCTTCGAGGAGTTCACGGCGCTCCGGGACCGGCTCGACCCGGAACGCCGCTTCCGGAACGACTACTTGCGGAGGGTCCTGGGGTCGTAGAGGATTCGTTGCACGGCGTGGCAATCCACGCAGGTGGCCCAAATGGAGTACTGTTGCCAGCCCTGGGGCCGGTCTCCCGTCAGGGTGCCCGGACCTCGAGGACCGCCGGGAGGGGACTAGGTGCACCGGGTGAGGCAGTTGGTCACTTAGCGTTGCGAACAGGTAACCGTGCCATAACGGCGATGCAGGGCCCGCGCCCGACACGCCGGGCAACTCGGCAAGGTTGTGGCAGGCTGCACCCGGGCAGGCCACACTCGACTAGCGGAAGCAGCGACGCACGTGACGTCGGCAGGCACCACCCGGGAGGTCCCCATGCCGGAACTGCGTGTCGTGGCCGTCTCGAATGACGGCACACGGCTGGTGCTGAAGGCTGCGGACAGCACGGAGTACACGCTTCCGATCGATGAACGGCTCCGCGCCGCCGTGCGCGGCGACCGTCCCCGCCTCGGCCAGATCGAGATCGAGGTGGAGAGCCACCTCCGCCCCCGCGACATCCAGGCGCGCATAAGGGCCGGCGCGACCGCGGAGGAGGTCGCCCAGATGGCCGGCATCCCCGTGGACCGCGTACGCCGCTTCGAGGGCCCCGTCCTCGCCGAGCGCGCGTTCATGGCCGAGCGTGCCCGCAAGACCCCGGTCCGCCGCCCCGGCGAGAACTCCGGTCCCCCGCTCGGTGAGGCGGTGCAGGAGCGGCTGCTGCTGCGCGGCGCCGAGAAGGACACCGTCCAGTGGGACTCCTGGCGCCGCGACGACGGCACCTGGGAGGTGCTGCTGGTCTACCGGGTCGCGGGCGAGCCGCACTCGGCGAGCTGGACGTACGACCCGCCCCGGAGGCTCGTCCAGGCCGTCGACGACGAGGCGCGCTCGCTGATCGGGGAGTCCGACGACCTCGCCGCGCCCGAACCCAGCTCCCCGTTCGTGCCGCGCATCGCCCGGCTGCCGCGGGACCGCCCCGGGGACCGCGAGCGGCCGGGTCTGCCCGCGCAGGCGTCGGAGCCCGACGAGGAGTCCCTGACGGCCACGGCGTCGGGTGAACGGGACTCGCTGACCAGCCTGCTGGAGGCGGTGCCGAGCTTCCGGGGCGACCTGGTGGTGCCGGAGCGCACGTCCGAGCCCGCTTCCGAGGAACCGGACCCCGAGCCCGAGGTGGAGGAGCCGCCGGCTCCCGCGGCCTCGGCCGGGTCCGCGTACGCGGACGTCCTCATGCCGCGTTCCGTCAGCAGCCACCGGGACCGGCTCACCGGCTCGACCGACCGTCAGGCCGAGGCGGACGGCGTCCGTCCGGGCCGCCGCGCGGCGGTGCCGAGCTGGGACGAGATCGTGTTCGGGACGCGCCGGAAGAAGCAGGAGTAGCTCCTTCGGGCGGTCCGCGCCTGCAGCCGGTTGACGTGACGTGAGGGGCGCCCGCCGTGCGGCGAGCGCCCCTTCGTGTGCTTCGGGGCCGGTCTACTGCGGGTCCGGCCCCACCGCGACCGGTCGCCCGGGATCGGACGACCACTCCGACCAGGAGCCGACGTACAGCGCCGCCGGGATGCCCGCGACCGCCAGCGCCAGCACCTCGTGCGCGGCGGAGACGCCCGAGCCGCAGTACACGCCGACCGGTGAACCCTGCGCCACGCCCAGCTTTTTGAAGCGTGCGCCCAGTTCACCGGCGGGCAGGAAACGGCCGTCGGCGCCGACGTTCTCCGTCGTGGGCGCCGAGACCGCGCCGGGGATGTGCCCGCCCACCCGGTCGATCGGCTCCACCTCGCCCCGGTACCTCTCCCCCGCGCGGGCGTCCAGCAGCACCCCCGAACGCGCCAGCGCCGCCGCGCCGTCGGCGTCGAGCAGCCCGGCCGCCCCCGGCACCGGCACGAAGTCCCCCTCGGCCGGCTGCGGCACCGACGTCTCCAACGGGCCCTTCCAGGACGGCAACCCGCCGTCCAGGACCCGCACGTCCGGGTGACCCGTCCAGCGCAGCAGCCACCACGCGCGGGCGGCGCCCCAGCCCGTGCCCCCGTCGTACACGACCACCGGCGCGGCGGACGACACGCCCGCCCGCCGCATCGCGGCGCCGAACACCTCGAGGTCCGGCAGCGGATGGCGTCCCCGTTCGCCCGGCGCGGACGCCAGCTCCTCGTCGAGGTCGACGAAGACGGCGCCCGGGAGGTGCCCGGCCCGGTACGCGGCCCGTCCGTCGAACGGCGGCTCACCGGCCGCCTTCGCCGTGCCGAGCTGCCAGCGGACGTCGAGCAGCACCGGCGGGTGGGCGCCCGCCGACGCGCTCGCGAGTTCGGATGCGGAGATGATGGCGTTCATGGCCACCATCCTCGCGCACGGGGTGGCCGATTCGTCCGCGTCCGGCTACTCTGCTCGGCCGAGCAATCATGGTCACCGAGCGTGCCCAACCGGGCACATGCTGTACAGGCGATCGACACCCGTCGGCGAGCGCGCCGCGGCGGGCGAGGGCCCGCGCATCGGGCATCCTCCGGGAACCAGGCCCGCGCGGGGCGTGCACCGGCACGGACCGCGGCCGGTCCCCGGTCGGCACGGGGACCACCCGGCGGATCGCACACGATGCGATCCGCCGGGCCGGGGAGAGCACGGCCACCACGCGGCGGCCGAGGAGAGAGTGACGATGACCGACGCACGGGGGAACGCCCGCCCGAACGGCGGGGCGCCCGCTCGGCACACACCCGGCACGCCCTGCTGGGTGAGTCTGACGGCGCACGGCCTGGAGGCGACCGAGGAGTTCTACGGGGGGCTGTTCGGCTGGGAGTTCCGTCCCGGCCCCCGGCAGCTCGGCCCGTACGTGCGGGCCCTGCTCGACGGGCACGAGGTGGCCGGCGTCGGCGTGCTGCCGCCGGACCGTGACCTGCCGGTCGCCTGGACGCCCTACTTCGCCTCGGACGACGTGGACCGGACGGCGGACGCGATGCGGTCGTGCGGCGGCACCGTCGGGGTGGGCCCGCTGGACGCCGCCGACGCCGGCCGGCTGGTGATCGGCTCCGACCCGAGCGGCGCCGTCTTCGGCGTCCGGCAGGCGGCCGCGAGCCCGGGCACCGCCGTCACCGGGGTGCCCGGCACGCCCGCCTGGAACGAACTGACGACCTTCGAGGCGTCCGGCGTCGCCAAGTTCTACACGGCCGTGTTCGGTTACGACGAGAAGCCGGCGGCCTCCGCCGGCCCCGACCGCGTCACCCTGCGCCTGAACGGCCGCCCGGTGGCCGGCGTCCACGGCGCGGGCAGGGCCCTTCTCCGGGGCCGGGGCCCGCACTGGACGACGTACTTCACGGTGACCGACACCGCCGACGCGGTGGGCCGGGTCCTCCGCCTGGGCGGCCGGGTCCTCGCACCGCCCCACGACGGTGACCACGGCCGCGTCACCCTGGTGGCGGACCCGCAGGGGGCACGGCTGGCGCTGCTGCAGGGCCCGCGCTGACGCTCGCCGCGCGGCGCGTCGGGCGACTCCGCGTCAGCCCGCTCCGGGCGGACGCCACTGCCCGGATGTGAACTCGTCGAGGAGCCGTCGGCCGGCGACGGTGAACGGATGGCCGGCTCCCAGGCCGCGTTCCCGCCTGGCGACGACATCCGTCATGATGCCGACCGCCGTCTCCACGTCGCCCTGCGCGGCCCGGGTCCGGGACAGGAGCTGCTGCGCCGAGAGCGCGATCGGGTGGTCGGGGCCGAAGCGCCGCCGGTACGCCCCGGTGACGAGCCGGATCTCCTGGTCGGCCTCGTCGAAACGGCCCAGCAGGTACAGCGCCCAGGCGTGGTTGTGGTGAGCGCCCAGCGTCACCGTGTGGTCGGGACCGAGGCACCGTACGCACTCCGCGGGCAGGGAGAGCAGCGCGCCGTCCTCTTCGGCGGCCAGCTCGGACGCGGAGAGCAGGACCAGCAGGCTGGAACGGGAGCGCAACGTCAGCGGGTGGGCGGGGCCCAGCGCCCTTCGCCTGCCGGTGACCGTGGAGCGGAGGAGCGAGACGGCCTCGTCACGGTGTCCGAGGTTCCCCAGTACGAGCTGGAGGCCGTGGCGGGTGTCCAGAGTGTCGGGGTCGTCGGTCCCGAACAGCCGTTCCTGGGCCGCGTGGACACCTCGGAGCAGCCGTTCGGCCTCGGTGTACCCGCCCAGCCGGAAGAGCGCCCGTCCGACCCGGGACCGGGCGGCGAGGACGAGACGGTGCTCCGCGCCGAGCCGTTCTCCGCCGAGGTCCGCGGCGGCCCGCGCGGTCTCCCGGGCGGACAGGTAGTCTCCCGTGCGGTGCAGGGCGGTGGACAGTCTGGTCGACACGGCCAGTGCGTCGGCCGATGCCTGCGGGTCCTCGGCACGCCGCAGCAGGGCGAGGCCGTGCGGCACCAGCAACCGAAGCCGTGGATCGTACGGACCGGCGTCGGGCACACCCGGCACGGCCGCGTCGAGCAGTCGGACCGCTGTGGCGTGGAGCGCCGAAGCCGTGTCCGCCGGGGTCGCCGCGACGACGCTGTCGAGCAGCACCGCGTGGCTCTGCACGCACCGCTCACCGACATCGACCAGCTCGGTCAGCGACTGGTCGAGCAGTGCTCTCAGGGCCGTCTCGCAACGGGCACGTGGCAGGGCACCACTGATCTCGGCGCAGTTGAGCAGGGACAGCGGCAGCGGCTCAGGAGCGAAACGCGACAGGAGCCTCAACAGCGCGGTCGCCTCGGGCAGGCCGCGGGCCTCGAAGGCGTCGAGCGTCAGTTGCCAGGTCAGGCCCACCAGATGACGTGGATCCTCCTCGGACAGGGCATCGGCCCCCCGGTCGATGAGCTCGACCCCTTCCCCTTCCTCCAGGCGGCGTCCGTAGGTCTCCATCGTCCAGGGGTCGAGCACTTGCTGGGAGAGGAAGCCGCCCGCCAGCGTGAGGGCGAGCGGCAGCCGGCCGAGCCGGTCCGCGATCCGGGCCGCCTCCTGCTGGGTGCCGCTGTGCGGGGCGAGGTCCCGCAGTACCCGCGCGGCGTCCTCCCGTGGCAGTACGCCGATGTGCTGCAACTCCGCCCCCGGCCACCAGCGGGCGGCCGGCCTGCGGGTGGTCACCACGACCGTGCCCCGTGGGCTGGTGCGCAGCCAGCTGCCGTCCCGGAGGATCTCGGGGTGGTCGGCGTTGTCGAGCACCAGCAGCCAGGGCTCGGCGGAGCGGTCGAGACGCTGCCAGACCAGATCGGCGGCGGGACGGAGCCCGTTGCGGGCTGCCAGCAGTTCGGCGTCGCCCGCCCCTCGGTCGGCGGCCACGGCGAGCATGCCCGCACGCAGGCTCGCGCGGTCGGAGGCGCTGACCCACAGTCCCACCCTGCCGTACTCACCGGTGGCCAGCTGGAAGAACGTGTAGGCGACCGCGGTCTTGCCGCAGCCGCCCATGCCGTACAGCACGTAGACCTCGCCACCGTGCTCCTCCCGGACGCTCGCCCGCAGCCGGTCCAGCACCTCGGTGCGGTCGCGCAGGACGAGCGGGGGCCGGCCGACCGCCGGGCGGCGGACCGAGTCGGGGCCCTGGGACGCGGCCGCCCCGTCACCGGGCTCACCGTGTTCGCCGTAGTGGTGATGCTCGCTGATGTGCTGGTCGCCCGACGCCTGGTAGACCCGGCCGCGGTCCTCGGCGTGACCGCCCATCCCAGCCGTCATCGTGGTGCGTTGTGCTGGTCTCGTCCGGCCTGATAGATACGGGCGTGGCCGGACGCACTGGCGTGCTGGGCGACCGCCGGTCCGGCCGCGCCGCCCGGGTCGAGTTCTTCGAGCAGTCCGCGCAGTGCCGCGGCGGCCTCGGGCCGGGCGACGAGCAGCCGCCTCAGCCGCCCCTGCCATTCCGCGTGCAGTTCACCGAGTGTGTCCTGGTCGCCGGCCTCAGTGGCCGCCAGGGCGTCTTCGCGGGTGGCCGCCAATTCGGCGGCGACGACCTCGGCGCGGTGCGGCTGTGTCCGGCGCCACAGTCGGGTGACACCCTCCCGGGTGCGATTCCAGGCGTCGGTCGTCATCAATGTGACCAGTGTGACTCCCGCGCTCTGCGCGAGTAATGCCGTCTCCGGGTCCACAGTTCCCCCTGCCCGATACACTCGAATTTTCAGATTATACGCTACATAGCCCGCATCTGCCTTGCCATGACAAGGCACCCTCTCATGAGTGCCCATGGTCGCACCCCCGCGCCGGACGGGACAACGAGAGTACGGGCACGCCTTTCTCAGCGTGTCCACTTTTCGCACGGCCGAGCCGTTAAGTTCACTGCTAAAGTAGCGGGAATCCGATCCATCCGAGGGGGCGATGGCCATGCGCAGGCCATGGGAAGCGGATCCCGCCACGACGTTCAAGCGACGCCTGGGGAAATCACCGCAGGAACTGGGGCACACGACCGACAACCCCGACTGCCCCGACATCTGGGAGCTCGAGAACGGCGACATCGCTGTCATAGGCCGCGACCTCACGGAACCGCTCGGCGGGAGGCTGCCCGCCGGAGTCTCCGTCGGAGCGGACGAACGGATCGTGGTCGTCCCCAGGAACATGTTGATCGCAGCGAAACCGGACATCCCGAATGTTTGATTCCTTCCCGCACGGACCTTCGGAACGCATGGATCGCCCTACATACCATGCGGACTTCCGCCGTGTCTATGAGAGCGGAATTCGCCGCCTGAACAAGCTCGAACGGGGACAGAATTTCAAGGAGCGCGGTTTCGCCAGCTGGGAGGCCTTCGCCGCCGGGGAATGGGATCGCGCCTTGGCCCTCATCCAGGAGAAACGCGACGTCTACGCCCGGCAGTTCCACGCCGCCGCACAGCTGGGAATTCTGGAGCGCCGCCTTCGCGTCGTGGAGTTCCCGGTGACCCCGTACGTGCAATGGGAACTCTTCGTTCTGCGCCTGCGCGTGGAACTGGGCGACCGCATCAGGGTGCTCGACGCCCGCGACATCGCGGACATCGAGCAAGGCCGTCCGGTTCCCGAAGTGGTGATCCTCGGGGACGCCGCCCTGTACGAGGTGCTCTACGACGAGGAGGGGAACGCGGCGGGAGCGAACCGCTTCACCGACCGGGCGCTGATCCGGGAGACCTCGGCCGGCTTCGACGCGCTGTACGAGCGGGGGGACGACTTCCACGACTTCTTCGACAGGGAGATCGCCCCGCTCGCCCCGCCCGTGGTGGTCCGCTGAGGGCCGTCCGACACCGCCCTCAGCCCGTCGTCCCCAGGGCCGTACCGGCTTCGCCGCCCGCCCAGCCGTCGGTGGTGCGCCAGACGACCTCGACCGTGAAGACGTCACGGATGGAGCCGGCGGACCACGGTTCGGCAGGCGGTTCGCAGAGCACGAGGTAGAGACGGTCGGCCTTGCTCGGCAGGGTGTGGCCGACTTCCAGGAGCCGCGCCGCCCCTGCGCGGAGACCGGCGTGGGAGGTCCGGCCGGCGCCGAGGACCTCGTAGAGGTTCAGGCCCGTGTCGGTGACACAACCGACGTCGACGACCGCGGAGTTCTCGGGCTGCCGGTCCGCGCGCAGAAGCGCCGCCATCAGTTCGAACCGCACGGCTTCGTGCGTCGTGCAGGTGCGGTCGGCGGCGACGGCCGCTTCCAGGTGCCGGAGCAGGTCCGTGGCCTGATCCGCTGTCCGCGAGGTCGTGGTGGTCAGTTCCGCAGGGGGCGGCTGTACCCGTGTTGTACGCGCGTGTCGGAGCTGCGCGCCGTGACGGCGTCCCTTGCGGGGGCGTTGAGCGAGAGAAGGCGGTGGTTGGACATGGCGGAGCGCACGGGTGCGGAGGCCGGGACCGAGGCGGTCCCCGGGGATCGTGAGAACGGTGAGGGCAACGCCGGCGGCGCGGGTGCGGCGGTCGTGAGCCCCGGGGACGGGTGGGAGAACGACGGCGGGGCCGGGCGGTGGTCGGAGGGCGAGGCCGGGCGGGGCGTCGTGGTCGCGTTCGGGCAGACCATGAAGACACTGCGGGTGCGGGAGGGGCTGGAGCGCGAGGAGTTCGGGCGGCGGCTCGGGTACTCGGCGTCCACCATCGCCTCGTTCGAACAGGGGCGGAGGATCCCGACACCCCGGACGATCGAACGGGCGGATGAGGTGCTGGGGGCGGGCGGGTTGCTGCGCCTGTGGAAGGAGCAGGTGGAGCGGGCTCAGTATCCGGTGTTCTTCCAGGGGATGGCGGTGCTGGAGAAGAAGTGCCTTGAGCTGCTCATGTACGACACCCATGTCGTCAACGGGCTGCTCCAGACCGAGGAGTACATGAGGGCGCTGCTCGCGATGCGGCGTCCGCCCCTGGACTCGGAAACGGTTGAGCAGCGAGTGACTGCTCGGCTCGCCCGGCAGGACATCTTCGACCGCAAGTCGGCCCCGCTGTTGAGCTTCGTAGTGAACGAGGCGGTATTGCGGCACCGGTACGGCGGCACGGACGTGCTGCGGGGACAGTTGGAGCTCATTCTCCTCGCCGGTCAGAAGCAGAACGTCGAGATCCAGGTCATGCCGACCGAGTGCGAGGAGAACGCAGGCGTGAATGGACCGTTCACGGTTGTCACCAGGAAGGACGGCAAGAAGTTCGTCTACACAGAGACGCACACGACCAGCTCTCTTGAGGCCGACCCGGAACAGACGGCTCTCGCGGCTGCACGCTATGGGATCATCCGATCACAGGCTCTC
>NZ_JAHWZY010000051.1:0-41269 GCF_041380215.1 Streptomyces pimonensis | reverse complement strand
AGCTGAAACCCGCTTGCGCAGTCGCCCGGCGAGCCGATACCCAACGCTCGAATGAAGCCATCGCCGACAGCACATGCTCAGCGACTACGATCCGCAACCGCCGTGACGAGTGGATCCGGCTCGGCGTGTTCGCCAGGCTCAGACAGCTCGCGTTGGAGGCGTACGACCGGACCGTCGGCCTCGTGCTGGACCAGATCGCCATCGACGGCGCCATCACCGAGGCCCCCGGCGGCGGAGAAGCCGCCGGACGGCCCCCGGACGATCGCGGCAAGCAGGACCTGAAGCGCTCGGGTATGACGGATGGTTACGGCATCCCGCTCGGCCGCGTGTTCGCCGGGGCGAACCGCCACGACTCTCCGCTGCCGGCCCCGGCCCTGGACTGTCTGGAGGATCTCGGCCCGCTACCCGACGACATCACCGTGCGCCTGAACGCCGGCTGCGACTCGGCCGTTACCCGCACCACGCTCAGCGAACGCCAGCTGCACGGCCAGATCGCGCATAAAGGCGAGAAGGCACCGATCCAGGCCGGCAGACGCGGCACGTCGAACGCACCCACGCCTGGCGGAACGCCTTTCACCGCCTCGCCCGCTGCTACGAACGCCGAGCCACCGTGATCAACGTCTTCTTCGGCCTGGCGGACACGATCACCACCGTCCGCAGCCTCATCCGCCGTGCCCGGAGAACGCACCGATGGCATGCTCGGCCCTTGCAGTGTCCGTGACCGTCATGGCCGGAGCCAGAAGCGATACCAGCCACAATGGCGGACACCATGGACAACAGCACCCCACAGCCGACGTGGCGATTCGCCCTGCCCTGGGCCGAACTTGACGTGTTCACGCGTGGCCCCGTCCCTGAGGCGCTGCAACCCACTGCCGCAGTTCTCGCCCACCTCGAGGGCCGCTTCCGTCCGGCACTGCTCCGCCCTCGCCGAGGGCCAGAGGGCGCCTACGCAGCAGTCTGGCCTGCGAACCGGCCGTTCCTGGAGTTCCCCGGGAAGGCGGAGCCAGCCCCACAGGACCTGCGAGACGCTGTCCTCGCAGAGATCCACCGCCTGACCTGCCACGTCTGTACGGTACGTTTCCAGGGCCTCTACCCAGACGCTGGCATCCCATTTTTCGGCCGCCATCTCGCAGCACACCAACTGATCAACGGGTGCCCCGCGTGCGGCAGCGACTTCCCAGCCTCCCGGATCCAGGCACTCGCCCTGCTACCGCCTCCCTGACAAGCCGCCGTCACAATCCGTCACTATCTCGTACGGCACAACCGATGGCCCCGTCTCACCAATCTGCGCGAGCTCTTACCCGGTCAGCACCCATTCTTGAACCGCCGAGCCGTCCGCGTCCGTCACGGCCTCACGGTCGGCGGGGCTGCTTCCTGACGCGCCTCGGAAAAAAGTTGCGGGCCGCTGTCGATCCGGCCACGTCCCGTTCGACGTCATGATGTGCGGCGCCTCGCCACACGATGACGCGACAGGACCTGACGAGGAAACACGTGGATCAACTGCTGAGAGTCATGAACTTCAACGTCTCGAGTGACGGAATCGGTGCCGGTGAGCACCAGAGTCTCGAGCGGCCGTTCGGCCTCGACCGTCCCGAGAGGCTGTTCGCCTGGGCCGGAGCCACGGCGAGCCGGCCCATGCGCACGGATCCCGGCGGGAGCCGGGGCCTCGACGACTACTTCACGCGAGACTTCGCACGCAACATCGGTGCCGAGATCATGGGCCGCAACAAGTTCGGGCCCCAGCGCGGTCCCTGGCAGGGCCATGAGTGGCGCGGCTGGTGGGGGGAGGAGCCCCCGTTCCGCACGCCGGTGTTCGTCATGACCCACCACGAGCGCCCGTCGTTCACGCTCTCCGACACCACGTTCCATTTCGTCGACGGCGACCCCGCCACGGTCCTCGAACGGGCGCGGGAAGCGGCACAGGGCAAGGACGTCCGACTCGGTGGTGGGGTCACCACCATCCGGCAGTTCCTTGATGCCGGCCTCGTCGACACCATGCATGTGGCGGTCTCGCCGGTAAAGCTCGGGTCCGGACTACGGCTGTGGGAGTCCCCCGACGAGCTGCTCGACCGGTTCCACCTGGAGGTCGTGCCCAGCCCGAGCGGCGTGACGCATCACCTGTTCTGGCGCAGGTGACGCCAGGGCCCGCTCAGGGCGGCTGAAAAGGCCGGCCAGGCACTCCACGAGGACCAGCCGTTCAGCTGATTCGCCCTGATCAACTCGCCCAGCTCGTCACGGACCCGCATCGCCAACGGGTACGAGCCCGTGCCGCCATTGCCCGCGCCACCTGCGCGGTCAGCTCAGGCACCTTCGGCCACGGCCTCGGCCGCATCGACATCCCACACCCCACCCGCGACCGGGAACGCCAAGACGGCCGCTGCTGTCCCGACCAACGAGCCGCCCAGCCCCGCCGGACACGGAATGAGCCGGCAGGATCGTCACCAGCCGCAACGGCGGTGATCAGTCCTTGGATGGTGATCCTCCTGAGCGGGGCGGCTCGTGCACTGACGAAATGGAGGACCACACGGCCACAGATGCCGCAGTGGATGCCGGATCTACTGCGGCGCAGTCCCTGACGTGATCACCGCGACCTGCGGCGGGCCAGTCCGGCCGCCAGGGCGATGTGTACGCGTGTGCTGCGGTGGTGCCGGAAGGGCGGGGCGGGCATGAGGATCGAACCGGTGACCGGGCTCGGGAGCGGGGGTGCCTGCTGAGCGTGTGGGCGTGAGGGGTTCCGATGCGGCCCGCACCGGTGACCCCGACGCGTGTGGGAACGAAGCGGGGCCCGCGCCGCCCCCTGTCCATGGGCATGTCCGGACAACCGAACTACACGACTTCCCGTCAACAGCGCACGGGGCTACGCTCGGCCCGTGCCGAAACCAGAAGTGGACCCGACCGTACAGCTGGAGCTGAGCGTGGACCGCGGCTCCCCCGTGCCGTTGTACTTCCAGCTGTCCCAGCAGCTGGAGTCCGCCGTCGAGCACGGTGTGCTGACCCCCGGCACCCTGCTGGGCAACGAGATCGAGCTCGCCGCGCGGCTCGGTCTGTCCCGGCCGACCGTCCGCCAGGCCATCCAGTCCCTCGTCGACAAGGGGATGCTGGTGCGCCGCCGCGGGGTCGGCACCCAGGTGGTGCACAGCCGGGTCAAGCGCCCGCTGGAGCTCAGCAGTCTCTACGACGACCTGGAGGCGGCCGGTCAGCGCCCCGGGACGAAAGTGCTGGTCAACACCGTTGTGGCGGCGTCCGCCGAGGTCGCGGGCGCGCTCGGCGTGGCCGAGGGCGGCGAGGTGCACCGGATCGAACGGCTGCGGCTCACCCACGGGGAGCCGATGGCGTACCTGTGCAACTACCTGCCGCCCGGCCTGCTCGACCTGGACACCGGCCGGCTGGAGGCCACCGGTCTGTACCGGCTGATGCGGGCCGCCGGGATCACCCTGCACAGCGCCCGCCAGACCATCGGCGCCCGTGCCGCCACCGCCGGTGAGGCCGAGCGGCTGGACGAGGGGACCGGCGCCCCGCTGCTCACCATGGAGCGCGTGACCTTCGACGACACCGGTCGCGCGGTGGAGTTCGGCACCCATACCTACCGGCCCTCCCGCTACTCGTTCGAGTTCCAGCTGCTTGTACGGTCCTGACAATCCGACGCGGCGCACACCCCGTGCGGTCTTCATGTCCGGACAATGTGACCGGCTGCCGGTCCCCGCGCGGGGACGCCCGATGCCCGTGTTCGAGAATGGGGCGTTTGGGGCCGGTGCGGTCATCGGCCCCTTGCGTACGCAAGAGCACAGCAAGAAGGGCAAGTCCTCGTGTCACGGTTTTCGACCTGGGTGGGCATCGCGCTGGCGGGGGCGTTGGGTCTCTCGCTCGCCGGGTGCAGCAGTACCGGCGGCAAACGGGCGGAGGACGCCCGCGCGGCCGCGGCGGCCCGGGGCGGGGCGGCGGTGGACACCCCCCGCTGGACCTTCGCGATGATCACCCACGCGGGGGACGGCGACACCTTCTGGGACATCGTCCAGAGCGGCGCGGAGCAGGCCGCGCTGAAGGACAACGTCCGCTTCCTCTACTCGCACGACGACGAGGCCCAGCAGCAGGCGCAGCTCGTGGAGGCGGCCGTCGACAAGAAGGTGGACGGCATCATCGTCACCCTCGCCAAGCCGGACGCGATGAGGGCGTCCCTCGCGCGGGCCCGCAGAGCCGGCATCCCGGTCGTCACCGTGAACAGCGGCTCGGCCGAGTCCAAGGAGTTCGGCGCGCTCGCCCACATCGGCCAGGACGAGGCGATCGCCGGCGAGGCGGTCGGCGAGGAGCTGAACGAGCGGGGGCGCGAGAAGGTGCTCTGTGTCCTGCACGAGCAGGGCAACGTCGGTCACGAGCAGCGCTGCGACGGGGTGGAGGAGACCTTCGACGGCACGGTGGTCCGCCTCCACGTCAACGGCACGAGCATGCCCGACGTGCAGTCGGCGATCGAGGCCCGGCTGCAGTCCGACGCCGCCGTGGACGCCGTCGTCACCCTGGGCGCCCCCTACGCCGACACCGCCGTCAAGGCCCGCGAGGGGGCGGGCAGCGACGCCGAGATCGACACCTTCGACCTCAACGCCAAGGTCGCCGCCGGCCTGAAGGACGGCAGCCTCGGTTTCGCCGTCGACCAGCAGCCCTACCTCCAGGGCTACGAGGCGGTCGACCTGCTGTGGCTGTACCGGTACAACGCCGACGTCCTCGGCGGCGGCCGGCCCGTGCTCACCGGACCGCACGTCGTCACCGGGGACGACGCCGCCGCCCTCGAGGACTACACGCGGCGGGGTACCCGATGAGCGCGACTCCCGATGTATCTGACGAAAGGTTTCTGCGCAGCTCTTCGCCGCTCCAGCGGCTGCTGACCAGACCCGAGCTCGGTTCCCTCGTCGGCGCGGTCGCCGTCTTCTGCTGCTTCGCCCTGGCCGCCGACAGCTTCCTGCGCGCCTCCAGTCTCGGCACCGTCCTCTACGCCTCCTCCACCATCGGCATCATGGCCGTCCCGGTCGCCCTGCTGATGATCGGCGGCGAGTTCGACCTGTCGGCCGGGGTCCTGGTCACGTCGTCGGCACTGGTGTCGTCGATGTTCAGTTACCAGATGACCGCCAACGTCTGGGTAGGCGTCGGCGTGTCCCTGCTGGTCACGCTCGCCATCGGCGCCTTCAACGGGATCATGCTGGCCCGCACGAAGCTGCCCAGCTTCATCGTCACGCTCGGCACCTTCCTGATGCTGACCGGCATGAACCTCGGCTTCACCAAGCTGATCAGCGGCACCGTCTCCACCAGGACCATCGCCGACATGGAGGGCTTCACCACCGCGCGGGCGCTCTTCGCGTCGACGCTCACCGTCGGCGGCATGCACGTCAAGGTCACCGTGCTGTGGTGGCTCGCCCTGGTCGCCCTCGGCAGCTGGATCCTGCTGCGCACCCGCGCCGGCAACTGGATCTTCGCGGTCGGCGGCAACGAACAGGCCGCCCGCGCGGTGGGTGTCCCCGTGACCCGGACCAAGACCGCCCTCTACATGGGCGTCGCCCTCGGCGCCTGGATCTGCGGTCAGCACCTGCTCCTCAGTTACGACGTCGTCCAGTCCGGCGAAGGCGTCGGCAACGAGCTGATCTACATCATCGCGGCCGTCATCGGCGGCTGCCTGATCACCGGCGGCCACGGCAGCGCCGTCGGCTCGGCGGTCGGCGCGCTGCTCTTCGGCATGACCAGCAAGGGCATCGTCTTCGCCGAGTGGAACCCCGACTGGTTCAAGTTCTTCCTCGGAGCGATGCTGCTCCTCGCCACCCTGCTCAACACCTGGGTACGACGCCGCGCGGAGGCCTCGGCATGACCCGGACCGACTCCCGTACGGCCCTCGTGGAGCTGTCCGGCGTCAGCAAGCACTACGGCAACGTCCGTGCCCTCGAGGGCGTGTCGCTGGAGGTGCACGCGGGCGAGATCACCTGTGTGCTGGGCGACAACGGTGCCGGCAAGTCCACCCTGATCAAGATCATCTCGGGGCTGCACCGGCACGACGGCGGCACGCTCGCCCTCGACGGCCAGGAGACCCGCCTGGCCTCGCCGCGCGAGGCCCTGGACCGGGGCATCGCCACCGTCCACCAGGACCTGGCCGTCGTCCCGCTGATGCCGGTGTGGCGGAACTTCTTCCTCGGCTCCGAGCCCCGCAAGGGCGCCGGCCCCTTCAAGCGCATGGACGTCGGCCGCATGCGCCGCACCACCCGCGCGGAACTCCTGCGCATGGGCATCGACCTCCGCGACGTCGACCAGCCCATCGGCACCCTCTCCGGCGGCGAACGCCAGTGCGTGGCCATCGCCCGCGCGGTGTACTTCGGAGCGAAGGTCCTCGTCCTGGACGAGCCCACGGCGGCCCTGGGCGTGAAGCAGTCGGGTGTGGTCCTGAAGTACGTGACCGCGGCGCGCGACCAGGGCCTGGGCGTCGTCTTCATCACCCACAACCCGCACCACGCGTACCTGGTGGGGGACCGGTTCGTCCTGCTCAAGCGCGGCACGATGGCAGGCGACCACACCCGGGAGGAGATCACCCTGGACGAGCTGACGCGGCAAATGGCCGGCGGGAACGAGCTGGACGGCCTGCGCCATGAACTGCAGCGGGCTCAGGGGCGGGGGGCCGCGTAGATCCGCGGCTCCGCCGCGCGGGCGCGGGCGGCCACGGCGCACCCGCACCGGCCATGATCCGCACCGCCTCCCACCTGCCCCGCGCCACGATCAGCGCACCGGTGCGGCAGAATCGCACCCGATGAGCACCTACCGCGACTTCACCGCCCCCATCGGCTCCCGTCGTGCCCCGGTCCTGAGAACCGTCGGCACCCGGGAGCGCCGCTCCCACCTGACGGCGCCCCGCGTCCCGACGGTCGGCATCGACATCGGTGGCACCAAGGTCATGGCGGGCGTCGTCGACGCCGACGGCAACATCCTGGAGCGGCTGCGCACGGAGACGCCGGACAAGTCCAAGAGCCCCAAGGTCGTCGAGGACACCATCGTCGAACTGGTGCTGGACCTGTCCGACCGGCACGACGTGCACGCGGTCGGCATCGGCGCGGCCGGCTGGGTCGACGCCGACCGCAACCGCGTGCTGTTCGCCCCCCACCTGTCCTGGCGCAACGAGCCGCTGCGCGACCGCCTCGCCGACCGCCTCGCCGTCCCCGTCCTGGTGGACAACGACGCCAACTCCGCGGCCTGGGCCGAGTGGCGCTTCGGCGCCGGCCGCGGCGAGGACCACCTCGTCATGATCACGCTCGGCACCGGCATCGGCGGCGCGATCCTGGAGGGCGGGCAGGTCAAGCGGGGCAAGTACGGAGTCGCCGGCGAGTTCGGCCACATGCAGGTCGTCCCCGGCGGCCACCGCTGCCCCTGCGGAAACCGCGGCTGCTGGGAGCAGTACAGCTCCGGCAACGCGCTGGTCCGCGAGGCCCGCGAGCTGGCCGCCGCCGACTCTCCGGTCGCCTACGGGATCATCGAGCACGTCAAGGGCAACATCGGCGACATCAGCGGCCCGATGATCACCGAGCTGGCCCGCGAGGGCGACGCCATGTGCATCGAACTGCTCCAGGACATCGGACAGTGGCTCGGCGTCGGCATCGCCAACCTCGCCGCCGCCCTCGACCCCTCCTGCTTCGTCGTCGGCGGCGGCGTCTCCGCCGCCGACGACCTGCTGATCGGCCCCGCGCGGGACGCCTTCAAGCGGCACCTCACCGGTCGCGGCTACCGTCCCGAGGCCCGCATCGTCCGCGCCCAGCTCGGCCCCGAGGCCGGCATGGTCGGCGCCGCCGACCTGGCCCGGCTGGTCGCCCGCCGCTTCCGCCGCGCCAAGCGCCGCCGGGTCGAGCGCTACGAGCGCTACGAGCGCTACGCGGAGGCCCGCAGCACCACCCAGGAGTCGCTGTGAGCGACGAGTCCCCCCGGCGCACGGCCCCCCCGGGCGCACCCCGCCCGGCCGAGGGCCGGTGGCACATGATCCGCCGCAGGGCGCTCACCCTGCTGATCATCGTGCTGCTCATCGGCGTCCCGGCCGGGTACCTGGTGATCTCCGCGAACCAGAGCCGGGCCAGCGGCAAGGACAAGGAGGCGAAGTACTCCGCGACCGGTCTCACCGAGGGCTGGCCGTCGAAGGTGCAGCGCCGCCTCTACCAGGTGCCCGTACCGCACCCCGCCTGGTGGGTGGCCTCCTACGAGACCAACAACTGGAGGACCAGCCGCCTCTACGTCGAGTTCGAGACCACCGACGCGGGCCTGACCGCCTTCCTCACCAGCATGGGCGTGCGGGAGGACGAGCTGGAGCGGGGCGACATCACCATCGGCGAGCGCGACCGGGACGTCACCGGCTGGACGTTCGAGGGTCCGGGCACCTGGTCCGGCCTCGTCCACGAGCAGAAGGACCCGGCGCCCACGCACGACGTCGTCGTCAACCACCACAAGCCGGGCTACTCGAGGGTGTACGTCGTCTCCCGCACCGTGCCCTGACCCCGCGCGCGCCGGCCGCCGGGGCCGATTGTCGGACCCCGCCCGTAGAGTCGGAGACGGTTGATCCGACAGTCGGGCGGGAGGTGGCAGGACGTATGGCCGAGCGGAACGCGGCGGCCGGGCGGGACACCGCCGGACCCGGCGGTGCGGGCGGGACGGACGTCCCCGTCCGGCTCGCGGCCGTCTTCCTCCCGGCGTCCCTCCCGCGCGAGGGACGCGTCGCCTTCTACGCCCCCGAGGGCGGCCCCGACGGCGAAGGGCCGCCCGGCGCCCCCGCACCGCGCACCGACCTCACCGTCGTCCGCCCGCACGGCACGGGGGTGCGGCGGCGGACGACCCCGGCGCTCTGCCTCCCCGTCGACGAGGCCCTCCCGCTGCTGGCCCGCGCCCGGCACGACCCCGCGGCCCACCCCGCCACCGCCTGCTGGGGAGCCGCAGCCCTGCTCGCCCTGCGGCTCACCGCCCGCGGCCGGCTGCTGCCCGGCCTGACCGCCACCGGCCACGACGCCTGGCGCGCCGGCCCGCTCGACCCGGACGACGTGGCGCACCTGCGCGCGGTGGCCGCCGCCCTGCCGTACGAGGGCCACGCCGTCCCGCTGCCCGGCCCCGGCCCCCTCCGGCTGCCCCGGCCGGAGGCGCTGGTGCGCGCCTTCCTGGACGCGGTCGCCGACACCCTGCCCCGCACCCCGGCCGCGCCGTACGCCGCGGGGCTCCCGTTCGCCGCGCGCAAGGCGCAGCGGCTGCCCGGCGCCCGCGACTGGGCCGCCGAGGTCGCGGCCGGCATGGACGCCGGCGTACGGATCTCGCTCCGCCTGGACCTGTCCGCGTACGACCTCTTCGACACCGGCGGGGACGGGAGCGGTGCACGGAGCGCGGGAGCCGCGATCGTGCAGGTGCACAGCCTCGCCGACCCGACCCTGGTGGCCGACGCGGCGGCGTTGTGGGCGGGCGCGGCGGACGACGCCTTCGGCCCCCGCGCGCGGGTGGACGCCGCCCTCGCGGTGCGCCGTGCGGCCCGGGTCTGGCCGCCGCTGGACCGGCTCTTCGACCAGGACGTGCCGGACGTGCTGGCCCTGTCCGAGGAGGAGCTGAACGACCTGCTGGGCGTGGCGGCCACCCGGCTCGCCGCGGCCGGGGTCGCCGTGCACTGGCCCCGGGACCTCGCCCAGGACCTGACCGTCACGGCGGTGGTCCGTCCGGCCCCCGGCTCGGCGACCGACGGCACCGGTTTCTTCGAGAGCGGGGACCTGCTGCGGTTCGGCTGGCAGTTCGCCCTCGGCGGCGACCCGCTCACCGAGGCCGAGATGGACGCCCTGGCCGAGGCCCACCGCCCGGTCGTACGGCTGCGCGACCAGTGGGTGCTGGTCGACCCCGCCCTCGTCCGCAAGGCCCGCAAACGGGACCTGGGGCTGCTCGACCCGGTCGACGCGCTCTCCGTCGCCCTCACCGGCCACGCGGAGGTCGACGGGGAGACGGTCGAGGCGGCGCCGGCCGGCGCCCTCGCCACCCTCCGCGACCGCCTGACCGCCGGGGTGCGGCCCGCCGAGCCGCCGCCCGGCCTCGACGCCACCCTGCGCGACTACCAGCTGCGGGGCCTGGCCTGGCTGGACCTCATGACCTCCCTCGGCCTCGGCGGCTGCCTCGCCGACGACATGGGCCTGGGCAAGACCATCACCCTCATCGCGCTGCACCTGAAGCGGGCCCGCACCGAGCCGACCCTGGTGGTCTGCCCGGCCTCGCTGCTCGGCAACTGGCAGCGGGAGATCACCCGGTTCGCACCCGGCGTGCCCGTGCGCCGCTTCCACGGCCCCGACCGCGCCCTGGACGGCCTCGACGGCGGCTTCGTCCTCACCACCTACGGCACCATGCGCTCCGCCGCCCCGGACCTGGCCGGGCGGACGTGGGGCATGGTCGTCGCCGACGAGGCGCAGCACGTCAAGAACCCCCACTCCGCGACCGCGAAGGCGCTGCGCACGATCCCGGCCCCCGCGCGGGTGGCGCTCACCGGCACCCCCGTGGAGAACAACCTCTCCGAGCTGTGGGCCCTCCTCGACTGGACGACACCCGGGCTCCTCGGCCCGCTGCAGTCCTTCCGGGCCCGGCACGCGCGCGCCGTGGAGACCGGCGAGGACGAGGAGGCCGCCGAGCGCCTCGCCCGCCTGGTCCGCCCCTTCCTGCTGCGGCGCAAGAAGTCCGACCCCGGCATCGTCCCCGAGCTGCCGCCCAAGACCGAGACGGACCACCCCGTACCGCTCACCCGCGAGCAGGCCGCGCTGTACGAGGCCGTGGTGCGCGAGTCGATGCACGCCATCGAGAGCGCGCAGGGCATGGGCCGACGCGGACTGGTGCTGAAACTGCTGACCTCGCTCAAGCAGATCTGCGACCACCCGGCGCTCTACCTGAAGGAGGAGCACGCGCCCGCCGGAGGCGACCGGCTCGCGGCCCGTTCCGGGAAACTCGCCCTGCTGGACGAGCTGTTGGACACCCTGCTCGCCGAGGACGGCTCCGCCCTGGTCTTCACGCAGTACGTCGGGATGGCCCGCCTGATCACCGCGCACCTCACCGGGCGCGCGGTCCCCGTCGACCTCCTCCACGGCGGTACGCCGGTGGCGGAGCGGGAGCGCATGGTGGACCGCTTCCAGAGCGGCGCGACCCCGGTCCTGGTGCTCTCCCTCAAGGCCGCCGGCACCGGCCTGAACCTCACCCGCGCGGGTCATGTCGTCCACGTCGACCGCTGGTGGAACCCCGCGGTGGAGGAGCAGGCCACCGACCGCGCCTACCGCATCGGCCAGACCCGGCCCGTCCAGGTCCACCGCCTCGTCACCGAGGGCACGGTCGAGGACCGCATCGCCGAGATGCTGGAGTCCAAGCGCGCCCTCGCCGACGCCGTCCTCGGCTCCGGCGAGTCGGCCCTCACGGAGCTGTCCGACCGTGACCTGTCCGACCTGGTGTCCCTGCGGAGGCCGGCATGACCCCCCACCCCTCCGACGAGGCCCGCGAGGCCCTGCGCGCGGCCCGCGTACGGGCGACCCACGGACCGACGGCCCCGGACACACCGGAGCGCCGGCCCGCTCCGGACGGGCCGGCCGTCCCCGCCCCCGGAGGGTCCGGCGGCCGTGGGCCCCGCCCGGGCGACGCGGCCCGCGACGCGCTGCGGCAGGCGGTGCGGGCCCGGTGCGGTGCGGAAGGACCCGCCGATGCGGCGGAACCGGACCGCGAGGACCCCGGCGCACCGGAGGCGGAGGGCGGGGCGCCCCCCGGAGAGGCGCCCCCCGGCGACGCTCCGCCCCCTGCCGACCCGTCGTCCGGCGACTGCGGGGACTTCGGGGACACCGGAGACACAAAGGCCGTCGGCGGTGCCGTCGGACGGCACGCGCCCCCGCGCCCCGGGGACATCGCGCGGGAGGCGCTGCGCTCCGCGCGTGAGGAGGCGCTGCGGGGGCGTCCGGCACCCGGCGGCCGTGCGACGGACGCCGGGTCCCGTGAACGGCGTGCCCCCTCGCCCCGGGTGCCGCGCACGACCCGCGGCGACCGGGCCGCCGACACCCGGGCCCGTGAGGTGCGGGAGTCGCTCACGGACGCCTTCCGCATGCCCGGACCGGACCCGGAGACCGGCGGCGCCCCCGGCCCGGGCGGCGTCCCCGCGACGCCCGACGACGTCCGCCCGCCCGGCGGCACTCCGGCCCCGCGCGCCGGGGACGGGGCCGCGGAGGGCGCCGGCACACGCCCGTCCCGCACCCCGCGGGACACCGCACCGCCCGCACCCGCCACCCCCCGCTCCATGGCCGCCCCCGCCCGCGACGGCGACCTGCGCCGCACCTTCCCGGCGTTCCCGCCCCGCGCCTCGGACAGCGGGGGCTTCGCCGAGACCTGGTGGGGCGACGCATGGGTCACGGCGCTGGAGGAGGGGGCGCTGGACGCCGCCCGGCTCGCCCGCGCCCGCGGGTACGCCGGGCAGGGGCACGTCGACGCCATCACCGTCACGCCGGGGCTCGTGCTCGCGTACGTGCGGGGCAGCCGCCCGCGGCCGTACCGCGTGCAGGTGCGGCTGCGGACGTTCACGGACGCCGACTGGGAGAGGTTCCTGGACACCGCCGCCGACCGCCCCGGCCACATCGCGGCGCTGCTGGACAAGGAGATGCCCCGGTCCCTCGCCGACTGCGGGGTTCCGCTGCTGCCCGGCCCCGGCGACCTCGCCCCGCAGTGCAGCTGCCCCGATGCCGGCCACCCCTGCAAGCACGCAGCCGCCCTCTGCTACCAGACGGCCCGGCTGCTCGACGCCGACCCGTTCGTGCTGCTCCTGCTGCGCGGACGCGGTGAACGCGAGGTGATCGACGCGCTGTCCCGGCTCAGCGTCACCCGCGCGGCCCGCGCCGCCCAGGACAAGGAACCGGAACCCCTGGCCGGCATCCGGGCGGCCGAGGTCCTCGCCCGACGGGACCGCGTCCTCCCGCCGCTCCCGGCCCCGCTGCCCCCGCCGCCCCACCCCGAGCAGCCGCCCGCGTACCCCGCGTCCCCGGGCGGACCGGACCCGTTCGCGCTGGACCAGCTGGCCACCGACGCCGCCGCCCGCGCGCACGCCCTGCTCACCACCGGCCGCGACCCGGTCGGCCGGCTCACCCTCTGGCAGGACGCGGTGCGGCTCGCCGCCGCCCGCCCCGGTTCCGGTCTGACCGGGGCGACGCGCGCGCTGTACTCCTCCCTCGCGAGAGCCGTCGGCCGCACCCCCGCCGAACTGGCGCGCGCGGTCGCCGCCTGGCGCCAGGGCGGTCCGACGGGCCTCGCCGTCCTCGAGGAGCCCTGGGACCCGCCGGCCGGCCGCTTCGACCGCGCCCGCCCGCTCCTCCTCGCCGCGGACCTCCCCGCCTTCCGCCCCTGGCGCAACCACCTCACCCACCCCCGGGGCCACGTCCAGCTCCGTCTCGGCCGCGACCACCTCTGGTACGCCTACGAGTCCGAGCCGGGCCACGACGACTGGTGGCCCCGCGGCACCCCCGACCCGGACCCCGTGGGCGCCCTGACCGGTCTGGACGCACCGGGCGACCTGTGACGGTCCCGGGAAGACTCAGCCCCGCCCGTTCCGGGGCGCCGACGACAAGGGCGCGTCGGTCTGCCGGAGTTCGGCCAGGAGCTCGCTCTGCCCGGCCAGCAGTTCGGTGAGGATCCGGCGGGCCGCGCGGAGCAGTTCGGCGACGTCGCCACCGGCGAGGGCGTACCGGACGGTGGAGCCCTCCCGGACCGAGACGACGATGCCGGACCTCCTGAGCACGGCCAGTTGCTGCGAGAGGCTGGACGGCTCGATGTCGATGTCGGCGAGCAGGTCCCGCACCGGCACGGGCCCGTGTTGCAGCAGCTCCAGGACCCTGATGCGCACAGGGTGTCCCAGCATGCGGAAGAACTCCGCCTTGGCCTGGTAGAGGGGGACTTGCATGGGTGCGCACTCCCTGACGCGTCGGGGATGTTCTCCGGCGTGCGGCGACGCCCCGCGGACGCGCCGCCGCACGATGTGCCGTCCTTCCGAACCGGCCCTTGCGAGCCGATCCTCCTCGCTCGGCGCGACACGTATCCACGGGTTGCGATCATGTCGATGTGGTGACTTGAAGAAGTCTTCACATCACGGGCACGCGTCGGCGGGGACCTGGGGCCGTTCAGACTTCCAGCTGCTGCTCGGTCCGTTTGAGCTGGTGACGGGCCATCGCCAGGTTCGACCGGGACTTGTCGAGCACGAGGTACAGGAACAGACCGTTGCCGCTGCGGCCGGTGACCGGCCGGATGAGGTGGTACTGGCTGTCGAGGGTGATGAGGATGTCCTCGATCCGACTGGTCAGCCCCAGCAGTTCCATGGTGCGCACCTTGGCCCGGATGACGTCCGTGTTGCCGGCGGCCGCGACGGTCAGGTCCAGGTCCTTGCCCCCGCCCAGCGTCCCCAGGGCCATGCCGCTGGAGTAGTCGACGAGGGCCGCTCCGAGGGCCCCTTCGACGACGGTCATGATCTCCTTCAACGACACTTCCACAGTCGTCATGGACGTCTCCCTCTTCGGTCTTCTCTTCGGTCGTGCCGGCCTGCGCGGGGCGGCGCTTCCCGCCCTGACCGGTGGTGGCACCGTAGGCAGGCGGCATCGGTCCGAGGGGACGTGTTTTCCGGTATGACCATCAGATGATCGAATATGTGCGTCGCGTACGGTCATATGACCGAAATCGGTTCACAGAGCTTCGCTCTCATGGCATCGCGATCTTTGCCCCGGAGGGCCGGCGCGGCCCCCGTCACCACGACCGTCCGAGGGCGACCGGCTGCACCGGCCCCCGCGCCAGGTGGTGCGGTGCTCCGCCCGGCAGACCGGTTCGCGGTCACACGGTCCGTCGGCGGAGGGCCGGCCGGAAGCCGGTGGAACGGGTCACGGACGTGGACCGCTACGGGCACGCCGTCCGACGTCTTCGGGCACCCGGTCGCCGACGGCCGCGGGGTCTTCGCCTCGTCGCCGTGGGATCAGCGTTCCGCGTCGTCGTCCCGCCGGGGCCGGTCGTGTCCGTGGAGGGAGGTGCCGTCACGTGCGAGGCGGTCCGCGAGTTCGTCGCGGAGGAGCAGGCCGCGGTCGAGGCCGTGGGTGCGGTAGGCGGTGCGGCCGATGATCTGGCTGCTGATCGGGGCGGTGAACAGTTGGAACAGGGCCACGAGCAGCAGGACCGGGGCGTGGCGCCCGGGCATCTGCGCGGCCGCCCCGACGAGGACGAGCAGCAGGCCGAGGGTCTGCGCCTTGGCGGCCGCGTGGAGACGACTGGCGGTGTCCGGGAAGCGAAGCAGGCCCAGGGCGCCGAGCAGGCAGAAGGCCGCGCCCGCGGGGAGCAGGACGGCGGTGACCGTGTTCAGCGCGGTGGTCATCGCATGCCCTTCCGCTTCTCGACCAGGTGGGCCGCCGTCACCGATCCGATGAAGGCCAGCAGGGCGAGGACGACGAGCACGGGGATGGCGGTGGTGTCGTCGCGTGCCACGGCGCCCACGGCGGTCGCGGCGATGGTCAGGGTCACCAGGACGTCGAGCGCCATGATGCGGTCGAGGGCGAGGGGGCCGCGCACGAGGCGCAGCAGTGTGAGCAGGCCCGCTGCCGCGATCACGGCCAGCGTGGCGCCGTACAGGATGGTCATGGTTCCCTTCCTCGGGGGTGACGTCGGGTGTCGTCCGGCCGGCCGGGGGCCGGCCCCGGTTCCTCGGCGCCGCGGCGGTGGCCGACCGCTCGCACGACCCGGCGTTCCACGGCCTGTACGTCGCTCCGGCGACGTGCGAGGTCGCGCTGGTCACGGACCGGCAGCGCGTGCACGTACAGGCGCTTGCGGCACCGGTCGATCTCGATCACGACGGTGCCGGGAGTCATGGTGGTGAGCCGGGCCACAGCTGCGATCAGCAGGTCGCTGTCGACGTCCAGGGGGACTTCGACGATCGCGAAGGAGGTCCTCCTGCCGTGGCGGACGACCTGCCAGGCGACGGTGGACCCCGACTTGACCAGGTCCGTGAGCAGATGAACCAGCAGCCGCCCGGCCCGCAGCGGTCTGGGTACGACGCCCGGCAGCACCGCGGGCAGCGGGAAGAGCAGGACCACGCCGGCGGCGACGAGCAGGCCGCCGATGAGGACCACCGCGCTGGTGGCCCCCCACAGCAGGATCCACAGCAGCCAGAGCCAGACGATCATCGGCACATGACGCAGTCCTCGACGGAACCGGTCCGGGCGGCGGCTCGGGCGACGGTTCACCGCTGTCTCCCCTCCAGTACGGCGGAGCGGTACTCACGCGGGTGCAGCAGATCCTCGGCGGCCCGCTCACCGAGGCCGGCGAGCGGGCCCGCACAGACGGCGACCGCCACTCCGGTCGTCGTCATGCCGGCCGCGGCGACGAGCATGAGCCGCGTTCCGCTCGGACGGTTACGACCGCTGCCCGGGGGCCTCGCCGGACGTTCCTTCGGGCGGCCTGGTGGCTGTCCCATGAACGCCGCCAGCCATACACGGATCATGGTGGAGAGAGTCAGCAGGCTGGTGAGCAGGGCGGTTCCGGCGAGGGCGTAGGCGGCCGGTGTGCCCTGCGCGACGCCGGCCCGCAACAGGGCCAGCTTGGCCACGAAGCCGGAGAGCGGCGGGATGCCGGACAGGCTCAGGGCCGGGACGACGAACAGCGTGACGACCAGCGGGCCGGGCCTCGGTCGCCTCGCCATGCGGTGCAGCGCGGCGGTCCCCGTACGGCGCACGGCGAGGCCGGCGACGAGGAACAGGGCCGCCTGGACGACGATGTGGTGGACGACGTAGAGGATCGTGCCGGTCAGGCCCTGTGTGTCGAACAGGGCGATCCCGAACAGCATGAATCCGATGTGGCTGACGAGGGTGAAGGACAGAAGCCGGTTGAGGTCGTCCTGGGCGAGGGCGCCGAGGATTCCCACGATCATGGTGATGATCGCCGCGCAGGCCAGCAGGGTCCACACGCCGGTGCGGGGGAAGAGCAGCGTCTGGGTGCGCAGCAGGGCGTACACGCCGACCTTGGTCAGCAGGGCGGCGAAGACGGCGGTGATCGGTGCGGGGGCGGTGGGGTAGCTGTCCGGCAGCCAGAAGTGGAGGGGGACGATCGCCGCCTTGATGCCGAGGACGGACAGGAGCAGCAGGGCGAGCGCGGAGCGCAGGCCGTCCGGCAGTTCCGCGAGCCGCGGTCCGAGCTGTGCCAGGGTGACGGTGCCGGTCGCCGCGTACACCAGCGCGACCAGGGAGAGGAACAGCAGCGACGACGTCAGGCTGACGATCGTGTACGTCATGCCGGCGCGGGTGCGGTTCTCGTCCGCGTCCAGGGTGATCAGGACGTAGGACGCGGCGAGCATCACCTCGAAGGCGACGAAGAGGTTGAACAGGTCACCGGTGAGGTACGCCAGGCTCACTCCGGTGACGAGTACCAGGTAGGCGGGGTGGAAGATCACGGCCGAACTGCGGCGCTCCTCCGCCGTGCCCTGGCCGATGGCGAAGAGCAGCACGGCCAGAGCCACCAGCGCCGACACGGTCAGCAGCAGCGCCGACAGCCGGTCGGCCACGAGGGTGATTCCCAGGGGGGCGGGCCAGCCGCCGATGTGCAGGGCCTGCGGTCCGTGCCGGTCGGCCAGGACCAGGAGTGCCGCGCCGCAGGCGACGACTGCCGTGAGCACGCCGATGCCGAGTCCGCGCATCACCGGGCGGGGCAGCCGGAGCAGGGACATACCGGCGCCGAGGGCCGGCAGCAGGACGGGCAGGGCCGGCAGCGCCGCCGTCATCGGTCTTCTCCCGGCGCGGTACCGTCCTCGTCCCGGTCCGGGGCGGGTCCGGCCTCGGCGCGTTCCCGCACGGTGCCGATGCGCCGGTCCTCCACGTCGTCGCGCACCTCGTCGTGCCCGGACAGGCGCCAGGACCGGTAGGCCAGCGCCACCAGGAAGGCCGTGAGGCCGAACGTGATCACGATGGCCGTCAGCGCCATGGCCTGGGGCAGCGGATCGGCGGTCCGCGCGGAGCCGTCGGTCGTCCCGTCCAGCACGGGGGGCCGGCCGGGTGTGCCTCCGGCGACCAGGAGCAGCAGGTTGGTGCCGTGGCCCAGGAGGATGAAGCCGAGGACGATCCTCATCAGTGACCGTTGCAGCATGAGGTAGAAGCCGATGGCGAAGAGACCGCCGGCCACGAGGGTCATGGTCACCGCGGACCTCCTTGCTTCTCGTCGTCGGTCGTGGCTTCGACCCCGTCGGCCGCGACCGTGTCCTGGCCGAGTGAGACGCCCACCGCCGACAACAGCTCCAGGACGACGCCGACGACGAGCAGATAGACGCCGACGTCGAAGAACAGACTGGTCGCGAACTTCACCGTGCCCACGACCGGTGGATGAAGCGTCACGACCGCGCTTTCCAGGGGCGTACCGCCGAGGAGGAGCGGGAACAGCCCCACGGTGGCGGCGAGCACCAGCCCCGAGCCGGCGACCGCGCCTGCGGGCAGCCGTACGGCGGCTCCGAGATCGGCGCGTCCGCCCACCAGGTACCGCAGCACGAACGCCTGGCCCGCCACCAGGCCGCCGGCGAACCCGCCGCCGGGGCGGTAGTGCCCGGAGAACAGCAGGAACAGCGAGAACACCAGGATGGAGGGGAACAACAGCCGGGTGGCCACCTCCAGCAGGACCGAACGCTCGCCGCCCGGCCTCTCGTGTGCGCCGGGCAGCCAGGTCCGCACCGGCTCGTCCCAGTGCGCCGTCGGGAACAGGCCGCCCGGTCCTCCGCCGGACGTGCTCGTCCGGCGGCGACCGTCCACCCGGATCAGGCTGACGACACCGACCGCGGCCACCAGCAGCACCGAGATCTCACCCAGCGTGTCCAGCGCGCGGAAGTCGACCAGGATCGCGTTGACGATGTTGTCGGCGCCCGCCTCCGCCATACGGTCCGCGTATCCCGACGAGACCGCCGGAGCCGTGCGCGCGGCCGACGCCACCAGCGCGAAGCCGGTGACGAGGACACCGATCGCGCCGGCCGCCACGGCCCGTACCAGGCGTACCCGGGGTCTCGTCCGTCCGGAGCTGAACCGGGGCGGCATCCGGCGCAGCACCAGGACCACCACGACCAGCGTCATCGTCTCGACGAGGAACTGCGTCAGCGCCAGATCCGGCGCGCCCCGCACCAGGAACACCCCGGCCACGCCGTAGCCGACGGCGCCGGCCAGCAGGATCCCGGTCAGCCGGTGCCGTGTGCCCATCACCGCGGCGGCCGCCGCCAGCACCACCACGGCCAGGAACGGTTCCGCGGGGGACCACCACGGCAGCGGGGAGCCCAGCGGCGGCGCCCCGGCCGCCAGCGCCGCGCCGGGCACCGCCACCACGGTCGTCAGCAGCACCGCCAGGTAGAGCGGCAACGAGCCGACCTGCGTGTGCCGGGTCACGGCCAGGGCCAGTCGGCCGACAGCAGCGGCCGTCCGGGCGAACACGCGCTGCACATCGGGCAGGCGCGGCAGGGCAGGCAGCGAACGCCTGCCCAGGTGCACCAGCCCGCCCAGCGCCAGCGTGAGTGCCGACAGGCCCAGCACGGGCGTGAAGCCGTGCCACAGGGACAGCTTGTACGGTCCGTCGGGTCCCGGGGGGTAGACGTCGGCATAGGCGGTCGCGAGGGCCGCGGTCCCCGCGTAGCCCACGCCCAGGACCAGGCCCGCGCCCGCCAGTACGGCCACCGGCGCGACGAATCCGGCCTTGGGACGCTCCGCCCGGTGCGCCACCTCTCCGGGGCGCCCGCCGAAGGCCCCCTGCACGAACCGTGCGGCGTACGCCACGGTCAGCGCGGAGCCGGTCACGACCACCACCGTCAGCGGTCCGTGCCCGTCGAGCCGGGTGCCGTGCAGGAACACCTCGAAGTACGCTTCCTTGCCGAGGTATCCGACCAGTGGCGGGATTCCGGCCATCGACGCGGCGGCGAGCGCCGTGACCGCGAAGAGCACGGGCATGCGGCGTCCCATGCCCGACAGTTTCCGGATGTCCCGCGTCCCCGCCCGGTGGTCCAGGATCCCGACCGAGAGGAACAGCGCCGCCTTGAACGACGCGTGCGCGAGCAGCATCACCGCCCCGGCCAGAGCGGCGGTCCGCATCCCGGCCCCCAAGAGGGTGACGAGCAGACCCAGTTCGCTGATGGTGCCGTAGGCCAGCAGCAGTTTCAGGTCGGTCGCGCGCAGCGCGCGCCACGCGGCCAGCACCATCGTGGTCAGGCCCACCGTGAGCACCATCGGCCGCCAGGGGGCCACTTCCGCCAGGGCGGGCGCCAGTCGCGCGACCAGGTACACCCCGGCCTTGACCATCGCGGCCGCGTGCAGATAGGCGCTCACGGGTGTGGGCGCCACCATGGCCGCGGGCAGCCAGCCGTGCAGGGGCATCTGTGCGGACTTGGCGAACGCCCCGATCAGGACGAGCACCACGGCGGCGGACACCGCACCGCCCCGCGGCGGGTCGGCGAGGATCGCGGAGATCCGGTAGGTCCCGGCCGTCTGCCCGAGCAGGACCAGACCGAGCAGCATGACCAGGCCGCCGGCCGCGGTCACCAGCAGTGCCTGCCGGGCGGCGCGTCGCTCCTCTTCCTCCTCCCCGCGCCCCGCGATGAGCAGGAAGGAGGCGATCGTCGTCAGCTCCCAGAAGACGTACAGGACGAAGACGTTGTCCGCCAGGACCAGGCCGGTCATCGCCCCGGCGAAGGCGAGCAGCAGCGCGGCCTGACGGGCGGCGTCCTGCTCGACGTAGTACCGGCAGTACAGCAGGACCAGGGCTCCGACACCGGCGACGATCCACAGCATCAGCAGGGACAGCGCGTCCAGCCGCAGGCCGACCGTCAGTCCCAGCGACGGGGCCCATGACAAGGTCTCCCGGTACTCCCCGCCGTCCAGGACGCGCGCGGCCCGCGTGCCCGCCCAGACCACCGTCGCCAGCGGCACCAGGGCCGCCACCGCCCACACCGCACGGCCGGGGCTCCGTCGCCACCACGGGACGGCCACCGCGACCGCCGCGTGGGCGGCCAGCAGGAACAGCACCGCACCAACTCCTCAGCAGACTCTTGGGCCCGCCGATACGCACTCGGCTCGCCCTGCCCGGTCCCAGGAGCCCTATCCCGGTCGACGGCCGTGGGCACCCGGCGGCGCGGCAATCAATACCTCAGGTGTGGCAGACGGGCGCATCCCCCGCCCGGAGCCGGAGACGCCGACTGCCCGGATGGACCGGAAACCGGCGGAGAGGTTCGGTGCGTGCGCGCCGCGGCAGTACGGGCGACGGCGTCACTGCGCCCCTTCGTCGTCCGGGGGCGTTCGCTTGCGGTCGCCCATGAAGTAGGCGCCGAAGGCACCGGCCAAAGAGGCGAACACCGTGACGGCATACAGGGCCAGCAGGAGTTCGACGAGTTTGCCGTAGGCCGATGTGGCTCCCGTCGGCTCGCCGCTGACCGCCATCAGCGCGGTGGCGTGAAGAGTGAGCGCGAATGACTCGGCCGGCCGGTCGAATTCATACAGCAGTTCCCCTGCGGCGATCACCACGATCACCGTGACCATACCCAGCCACGCCACCCGGTCACTGAGCAGACGACCTGCCGACCGCGAGGACCGCACAGTCGAGGAGAGCATTCGGCCCGTGCGCAGCAGACGAAGAGAGCGCGTCAGGCGAAGGATCCGCAGGAACGGCAGTACGAGGAAGATCACCTGCCACCAGTTGCGGCGCAGGAACCGCCCTCGTTGCTCCGCCATGCTCAGGCGGGCGATGAACTCCGCGACGAACGCGGCCCACAGCAGCCAGCCGGTCACCGTCATCGCGAGATGCATCGCCGTTCCGGGAGTGGCCATGCGCTCACCGACGACGACGAGCAGGAAGAGCAGTCCCAGGGCGCTCATCAGTGGTGTAAGCCGGTCCAGCAGCTCCTGAGCCAGACGCTCACGCGAGGGTTCGTGCTCGGAATCCCGACTCACGTCAACCGTCCGCTCGTCCACTCCGGAAACGCCCTCGCCAGTGCCCACCAGTGCCAACTCGGACACCTGTCAGGCTTTCCCGCACGGCGGCTCCCAGCCGGGACGAGAGGTCGGATCATTCGGTTCACCATGGGCGCGGTCGGAATTATACACAGCCGTTCCGTAGCCGAATATGCGTTTCCCCTGGTGCATCAGTACGACGGCCCGGCCTTCACCAGGCGCCGGACAATCCGGAGCGGGCCGATGGGCAGGCGGTGAGGAACCGCGGCGACACAGCCTCTCCGGGGTGTCGCCTTTCGGGAAACGCGACTCGACGGTTGAGCAGGGTCGTTTCCGACGTCGGTCCCGGCACGGCGACGACCATAAGGTTTGGACGTTCGTCTCCATGCGGACGACATCACTCCATGGATCGAAGCGATGTGTCCCATGATTGCCCCTGGAGCGCTGTCCGCACGGAACGCCCTGTCCGTTCGATCGGTTCGGCCGCTGGGATCGACGACCTCGGAGCGAGCGTACGAAACGCGCAGCGGGCACTTGTTCACCACCTGCCCGCCCTGTCGACGGCTCCGCCCTGCCGAGCGGGGCGGAGCCGTCGTGCGCCACGGGTCGATCAGCGCGCCGTCCCCCTGGGGAAGGGATAGGGCGGGTATGTGTATCCCACGCCCCAGAACGGTGTGTAGCCGTAGTGGGAATACACCCTGCCGAAGTATTCCTCCTCGTCAACCAGGTCGGGGTCGTACGCCGGGGCCTCGGTCACCTGCTTCCCGGACCGGTCGATGAAGACACGGTCTTCGGTTATCCGCGTGACGGCATCGACGGGGATGAACGTCTTCTTCTGGCCGATCCCGAGGAAGCCGCCGTGCTCAACGAGAAGGAAGCGGACTTTCCCCTCGTCGTCGTCGATCAGGAGATCGTCTATTTTCCCCAGCTCCTCGCCGTCCCCCGCGGCCACCGAGCGGCCCCTGATGTCCTCTTCCGGCGCGGCAACCGTCTGATCGGAATCGCTCATTTTGGTGAGGGTGGGTATGCGGGCATTCTCCACGGTTCTTCCTCTCCGGGCGCAGGTGCGCCCTCATGCCGTGTCTCGGTCCGGTTGTCGTGTGCCGCGTGCCCAAAGCAGCGGGTGTCACTCGTCCGCTGGAACACCCCTTCGGGCGACGAGTACAGAGGTGTCCACCGGGAGACGCGCACCGGACGCCTACGCCTGGCCGCTGTTGTCCGTCCAGTGGACGCCTCGTGCTCGGTGCAGGCTCGGAAGGATTCCGCGACCGGGTTCAGCGCCGTCGCGTACCGGCCTGCTCCTCCGGGCGGGTGCGGGGGCCGGCGTTGCTGACGGCGTTGCCGGGATCATCCGTCTCGATCTGTGCGGTGACGGTCGGGACGAGAGAAGGTGACGGTGCTTTCCCTCCCCGGCTCGCGGACCGTCTCCAACGGCGCGCCGACGACTGCGGGCCGTGCGGTTCGCGATGCCTTTCCCTGCTTCAGAAGCGCCCGGTCGTGCCGGAACCTCCTGCGTGGCCGGCGTCCTGGACGATGTCCGACCCGATCGAGGCTCCGGCCCTGTGGCCACGGCGGCGGGTATCCGCAGGCCGGAAAGCAGGACAGACGTTCCGTATGCTCGGTGAGTGCGGCGGCGGACAAGACCGAGGTGCCGGCTCCGTCTTCCCTGATGTCGGCCAAGCCGCCCGCAGGCGGCCGGACGTTGTGGGATCCGAACGGCACCGCGTGGTGAGCAAGCCGTCGGCGGGTACATCGAGACCCTACGGCGCGGGAAGAACGGTGGGACGGCTTCGCCACCGTCCGCGGACACCCCTCGCGGTCAGGCTCGAGCCGCTGTGCATCAGCGGGCTGTCGACGCGGTCCGCCGGGTGAGAAGGACGCCCAGGGCGATCATGCCGACGCCCAGGACGAAGTGCAGCCAGTTGTCCGCCGTGTTGACCGGCACGAAGTTCGCCGCACTGTCGTGGTCGATGATCAGACCGTAGATCCACAGGATCAGGTAGATCACACCGCCGCCGATGAGGAAGGCGCGGGCGGTGGAAGCCGCGCGGGCCATGGCGATTCCGGCGAGGCCGAACAGCAGGTGGACGATGTTGTGCAGGATCGATACCTGGAAAATTCCCAGGAGCTTGGCCTCGGAGTGATGCTCGGCGAACTCCATGGTGTCGTAGTCGGTCGTGATACCGGGGATGAAGCCGAGAATGCCTACCAGGAGGAACACCGCTCCGACGGCGAGCGCGGCCTGCTGGACCCTGGTCCGGCCTGCTGCGGGGGTGGCGTGGTGGGTGGACATGATGGTGATGCTCCTTCCAACGGTGCGGACGGCCAAAGCCGCGCAGTGACTGGTCGCCTCTTTGCCGCCCGGTTACCCCACCTTCCCCCCTTCAACGCGCCGTTGCTTCTCAATCTCCCGCGCCGCACCCGTCTCCCGAAGCGGGGAGGCCGGTCACCCGGCAGCAAAGAAGCGCCTGCAGCCCTCGCTCCCCGTCCCTGGACCGGCAAAGAACAGCTGCGCTCGCCTGGGCCAGTCGAGTGGCGGGCAGCCCGGGCTGTTGGGCGGCCGCAGAGCTGTCGATGCCGGCGGGTGGCTCGCCCGGCATCTCAGGGGAGCCATGCACGGTGGGCAATCCGAGCCGGATTCCGCGCTGGACCCGACCGAGTACGGCGACGCCGGACACGAGTCCGCGACGTGATGGGAGACTTGGGGGAGCCCCCCGGAACGCTCCTGCGCCGAAGGCATTCTGCTGGGGGAACAGACCGAGAGGGCCGGTTGTGGGCAGCGGTGTTCGAAGAGCCCTGCGGCTTCATCGATGCGACACCGTCCTGTCAGGTGGTCGATGTGCCAGAAGCCGCACGTGACGGATGCGTCCTCGGGCTGCTTCGGACCGTGCGGTGCCTGCCGGGGGAAGGCACCGGTGGAGCATTCTCCCGCTGGAGTCCAGAGGCCGTCGTGCCTGGCGGCGGAACCGCCGACGGGCTGCGGCACGAGCGTCAGGCCGAGGTGACGGCGGCACGAGCGAGAGCCGCCGTCTCCTGCGGCGTACCGTCGATCGGGATGGCCGAGCCCGTTTCGTCGTCGCCCAGCGGTTCAAATTCGGCGAACTGTGTACGGAGCAGTTCGGGCGGCATGAAATGGTCCTGCCGCGCGGTGATCCGCGCGGCGATCAGCTCGGGCGAGCCATCGAGGTGGAGAAAGAAGACGCGCGGCGCGGCGGAAGCCAGCCGGGCACGGTAGCGGCGCTTGAGCGCCGAGCATGTCACCACGCCTCCGCCGTCCGCATGGCCGGCCAGCCATCGTGCGATCTCGTCCAGCCAGGGGCGACGGTCCTCGTCATCGAGCGGGTGGCCCGCTCGCATCTTCGCCACGTTGGGTGCGGGGTGGAAGTCGTCCCCCTCGGCGTAGGGGACGCCGAGGTGCCGTGCCAGCAGTCGGCCCACCGTGGTCTTCCCCGAACCCGACACGCCCATGACGACGACCAGTGGAGCAGTGTGATGAGACATTCAAAGCCTTCCTTCGTACCGTGTCGCCTACAGCTCGATGACCACCTTGACGTCGTCAGGTCGCGGCGTGAACGCCTCCTTCGCCCGCTCCAGCGGCACCCTCCGGGTGATCAGGCGCTCGAGCCACGACCTGTCGGCCCGTGCCAGCGCCTCGGCGGCCTGGCGGTAGTGCCGCAGGTTGGCGTTGACCGAGCCCACCACCGCGTCGTTCTGCAGCACGATCTCCCGGTTGAGGGCACCCGCGTCCACGGTCATCCTGCGGCCGGCGGGCGACACACCGGTCAGGCACACCACCCCGTAGGGTGCGGTGCCCGTCAGTGAGGCGAGGACGGGCCCGTTCGCGCCCGTGGCTTCGATGACGACGTCCGGGCGCACGGCGGAGACGACCCGCTCGGCGTCCTCCGCGTGGTAGGTGGCGCCCAGATCCCGCACCAGAGCAGGCTTGGGTCCTTCGGTCACCCGGTCGAGGACATGCACCTCCAGCCCGCGCTGCGCTCCCAGCAGGGCGGCGAGCAGCCCGATGGGCCCCGCTCCCGTCACCAGGACGCGACGCGGCTCGAACCACGAACGGCCACCGACACGCTCGACCTGCTCCCACGCCTTCGCCACCACGGTGGCCGGTTCCATGAGCACGCCGACGCGCTCCAGACGCGACTCCAGCTTCACCGCGTAGCCGGCTTCCACGCACCACGCCTGTGCGCCATAACCGTCGATCTCCTTGATACCGCGTTCGGTGTAGCGGCCGTTGCGGCACATGTCGAACTCCCCGCGGGCGCAGGCCCCGCACGGTTCGGGGTCCGGCCGGCGCACCACCCCGGCGACGAGGTCGCCGGCCGAGAAGCCGCTGCCGGGCGGCGCCTGCCGCACCCGCCCGAGTGACTCGTGCCCCAGCACCAGCCACCCGCGGCCCGGCGGGGCCCAGCCGTACTCGCCCCGGGCGACCTCCCTGTCCGTTCCGCACACCCCCACCGCCAGGCCCCGCACCAGCAGTTCGCCGTCGGCGGGGACGGGGTCGGACACCTCCCGCACCTCCAGGGAATCCTTCTCGCCGGGCCGCACGGTCAGTGCACGCATCGTCCACCTCATCCTTCTCGCCACGCGGCGCCTCATGCCGTGCGCACCGCTGCTTGCCGTCCGCCTCGGTTCTACGTGTGTCCCGCTCGGACCTTTTCAGCACCAGCCAGGCGGCCGCATCCTTCCTGAGCTCCTCCGGATACGGAGACTCGCGTCCCGCCCGGGTGCCCTCCCCGCTTCCGGGATCCATGTCAGGGTGCCCGATCCAAACCATCACCCTCAACGGCCCAGCGGTGGTTGCGGACTCGGCCGACGCGGAGCCGAACCCCTTTACCGGGAGGGGCAGCGGCTCGACGACTCCGACGAGACCGCCCGCGCCACTCACGCCAGCCGTGCGGGAGCGCCATTGCACGCCGGAGTCCAGCGGGGGACCAGAACGACAGAACGATGTCCTCGACCCGGTGGTCATGTTCCGGACCGGACGGCGGTCGGCCGCGTCGCACCACAGCCCCTCCCACACCGGTGGTTCCCGGTGAATGGCCGACAAAAAAAGGGGGGCGGCAGGCGTCGCGGCGGAGTTGGAGGACCTGGGTTCACCGCGGCGGCGCCGATCCGATTGCGCTCCGGATGAGGAGGACCGGTGGACGCGCGGAGCCCAAGTCCACCACCTCTCCGGAACGCCGCGCGAGCACACCGTCACCGTCGGGACCGGTGACAGGCGGCCGACGGTCGGCACCCGGCAGGCCCGCTGTGGAGCGGTTCTCACAGGGATCTCCCGGTCGAGAGGGGAACCGTGGGCTTTCCGGCGCGGACTGTGCCCTGGAGGGACCGGCCGGGTCCACTCTGATCCGCGCAACAGTGAGTGCCGGCGCCGAACTGAGCGCCGTACCTCGGGAGGAACCGCCGAGGGACCACGGCGCGGAGGCTCACTCGGCACACCCTGAGCCCTGCGGGAACGGTGGGCAGGCTGAAGCGCTCCGAGAGCGGCCTTGTCCGGGCGGGCCGTTGATGTCGCAGCAACGGCGACCTTCTGTGACACGGACGGCCCCCGGTTTCCGGCGCGGGCCGTCCGGTGGACGTGACGGACTTTGGCTTCACCGCGCAGGACGGTGCCGGCGCCGGATGCCGCGGTTCCGTGCGGAACAGAGGCTCCACTTCGGCTGCGGGCGGGCTCGAAGGGGCCGCAGGCCAGGAACGTCCCACCGGTGTAAGCCGACGCGCAGGCGCCCCGTGCACTGCTCCGGCCAGGGGCTGAGCGCGTTCCCGGCCTGCCGCGTTTCCTCCATGCGGCAGGCATGGCGGATACGGTCCGGGCCTTCAGCCCTGTCGGCCGCGGCCGGTGAGCACGTCGCGCAGCCGGTCGACCATGCCGACGCCTGGGGCGAGGAGTTTGTTGGCGGGCGGAGTGTCGGGGGCAGAAGGGTGCGGGCGGGTGGGCGCGGTCTCCTTGGCCATCCGCACCTTCTCACCCAGCTCCTGCAGGGCTTCGGCGGAACAGGCGTCGGCCAGCAGGGGGAACAGCCGGTTCTCCTCGTCGGCGACGTGTTCGGCGACGGACGTCCTCAGCTGCGTGATCAGGATGTCGAACCGGCCGTCACCGGGCTCACAGCCTTCGAGTTCCTTGAGCATGCGCTCGACTTCGCTGTGATCGCCGATCTCCTTGTCGGCCAGATCGTCACCCCCGTCGACGTAACGGCGCACCGTCGGATACAGGTGTTCCTCTTCCGCCACCGAGTGTCGCACCAGCTCCATCGTCAGCTCGTCCGCCAGATCGCGCCGCCCCTGCTCACCAGCGGGCAGCGCCTCGATCTGCTCGAAGAGCGAGTCCACCTCCCGGTGGTCCGTGGTCAGTTCCTGAATGATGTCTCCGCCATGTCCCATGATCGGCCTCTCGTTCTCGGTCCCCGGGCGCGGCGTGGATTCCTGCCTTCGTCGCCTCACCGCGAAGCCGTCCGCTTCTCGCACGGCGTCCGGCCACCGCAGCGTCACGCCCACCGCACACCGCCGAGCGGGACAGGCAGGAAGGCGCTTCTTCGCTGCCCGGCAGGGGATGAATGCCACGCGACACACCGGTGACGTCGCACAACTCGCCTTTTCACTCCGGTGGCCGATGCCGGAGCCACGGTCCACGACCGGATCCGAAGCTGCCGTGGTCACGGCCACGCGGGCCCGTAAGGGTGTGCGATCTGCCGGGGGAAGGTGGCCTGACCGCGGACCATGCGGACGGAGGGGGCGAAGTCCGTGAGGCAGCGCGCGCCTTCACGGCGACCTGTGGGGGTCGGCCTCCTGGGCTGACGTCCACGCGTTTGGACCGGGCTTCGCGGGGCGACGTCTCCCGCACAGTCACCCATGGTGTGTCGTGCCCCACGCGTCCCGGCGCCGGGCCCGTGTCACGCCGGGCTGCGGTTCAGGACCTCTCCGCTCCTCGCGTCCACCACGTGGACCATCGCCGTCTCGTCGGCCACGCCGAGGACGCTGACCCGCCAGACCGGATCGCCGTCACGCTCCTGCAGGTCGACGGCGGTGACGACATCACCCTCGGCCGTCTCGGCCGCCTCGCGGGCCGCCTCGTCCGGCAGGATGCGGGCCTCCTCCAGGAGCCGCACCAGGTCCCGACGCTCGGAGTCCGTCAGATCGGGGCCGGCACTCGTCCCCAGCACCTCGCCCCGGGTGGCATCGAGCCGGACCGTCGTGAGCTGTCCGTCCCCGTCCGCGATCCTGCCCTCCCACACGGGCGAGTCCGACTCGGGCTCCTTGAGGTCCAGGGCGACCAGTTCACCGGCGGCCGCTTCGGCCGCGGAGAGGCGGATGGCACGTTCGTAGTCGACCTCGACCATCTTGAACTGCTCGGCGGGCTCGTTCAGTGGATCCTCCCGGCCACAGGCCACAAGGAGTGACAGCGCAACGACCGGCACGCACAGGGTCGCCAAGAGCCGTTGCCACAACCGTTCACCCCCGCACCAAGAGATGACTCCCGTTGCTTTCATACGAGCCGACTATCCATCTCAAATAACCTGAATCACGCACATCCATGGAAATCCGCCATGCGACGTCGACTCGTCCTCGCTCACGGAGGTTCTGTCCGGATTGCTCATTTCCTCACGGTCTGTAGCCTGATCCTGTGCTGACACCGAAGCGCCCCTCGTACCACCACCCCGCCTCGGGAACCCCCTCGCCCCCGACCGGGTTCCCGGTCCGCCTCCCCCGCACCGGTGCGTGACGCGCTCCGGGTCCAGTTGTGGCCGCTGCCGACACTGGGGGTCGCACTCGCCCTCGTCGCGGGTGTGGGACTGCCCCGGCTGGACCGGCGGATCCTGCACGACCTCCCGCCCTGGCTGAGGGACTACCTGTTCGGGGGCGGCTCCGACGCCGCACGCTCGGTGCTGGAAGCCATCGCCGGCTCTCTGATCACGGTCACGGCACTGACCTTCTCGCTCACCGTGCTGACACTTCAGCTGGCGAGCAGCCAGTTCTCCCCCCGTGTGCTGCGGACCTTCAACTCGGACCGGTACGTCCGGACGACCCTGGCACTCTTCCTCACGACGTTCACCTACGCCCTGACCGTGCTGCGTACCGTGCGCACCGGCGAGGACGAGCAGAGCAGGTTCGTCCCCGAGCTGTCGGTCACGTTCGCCTTCCTGCTCACCCTGGCCAGTCTCCTCGCCCTTGTCCTGTTCCTGTCCCACCTGGCGCGCGAGATCCGGGTCGAGACGCTGATGAACAGCGTCCACTCCGCAGCCGATCGCACCATCCACCGGCTCCTGGCGGATGAACAGGACACGAATCGCGAGGGCCCCGCGGGCCCGGACCTGCCCGGCGCACCGTCGGAACCGCCCGCGGACGCGCTGCCCCTGTGCGCCGGCGCCTCCGGCTTCTTCACCTCCGTCGACGAGGCGGCCCTCCTGCGGGCAGCCGTCGAAGCAGACGCCGTCCTGCTCGTCGAACGCCATCCCGGAAGCCCACTGGTCGCAGCCACGCCCGTGGGAGCCGCCTGGCCCCGTACCGGGAGACCCTTCTGTCCCGACGCGTGGGCGCGGCTGTCCGAGGATGCCTCCCGGGCGATGAGGACCGGCCCCGAGCGCACCGAACTCCAGGACATCGCCTTCGGGCTCCGGCAGCTCACCGACATCGCCGCCAAAGCGCTCTCCCCGGGGATCAACGACCCGACGACCGCGGTGCACGCCCTGTCCCATTCCTCCGCACTGCTGTGCAGGCTGGCACGGCACGATCTCGGCCCCCGGCTGCTGCGTGACGACGATCGGCAGGTCAGAGTCGTGCTGCGACGCCCGGGGCTGGGGGACCTGCTGGACCTGGCCGTGGACCAGCCCCTGCGCTACGGCGCCGCCGAGCCCGCCGTCCTGGCCCGCATCGCGATGCTGCTGCGCGAACTCGCCTGGAGCGCCGCACCCGGCCGGCATCCGCCCATCGTGGCCGCTCTCGCCCGGCTGCGTTCCACCATCGACGCCCAGCACCTCCACGCCGCCGAGCACTTCCGGCTCACCGGGCTGACCGAACTCGTCGACGAGGCATTGGCCGGACAGTGGGCCCACGGCCGCACCCGGTGACCGCACGGCCGACCGCGGCCCGTCACGCGCGCACCCGAGGCCACGGCCGGCACCCACGGTTGCCCCCGGGCCGTGCGTCACCGGCCGACGACGGGTGAGGTCCCGGCCGCGTGGAACCCGGACCGGTACACGACGGACAAGAGGGAGGCGCACCGCTGTGAAGGCGACATTCCCACTCGGACGCGTGGCCGGTCTCCGGATCGGAGCGCACTGGAGCGTCCTGGTCATCGTCCTCGTGCTCGCCCTGGGCCTCGCGGGCCGGTTCCCCGACACCCACCCCGGCCGGCCATCCTGGCAGTACTGGATCACCGGGCTGCTGGGCGCGCTGGTCTTCCTGCTGTCGCTGCTGGCCCATGAGCTCAGCCACGCCCTCGTGGCGCGCCGTAACGGCGTGGACGTGGACGACATCACGCTGTGGCTCCTGGGCGGCGTCGCCCGGTTGAGGAGCGAGGCACCCACCCCCCGTGCCGAGGTCCGCATCGCCGGGGTCGGCCCGCTGGTCAGCCTGCTGCTCGGCGTGCTCTTCGGGGTCCTGGCCGGGGTGACCGGGGCCCTGTACGGTGTCGGACTCGTCGTCGAGACACTCGCCTGGCTGGCGGGCATCAACCTCCTGCTGGCCGTCTTCAACGCCCTGCCCGCCGCCCCGCTGGACGGCGGGCGGCTGCTGCGGGCGCTGGTGTGGCAGAAGACGGGCAACCCGCTGCGCGCGACCGCGGTGGCGACCGGCGCCGGACGGGTGCTGGGCTGGGTACTGATCGGCATCGGGCTCTACCTCGTGCTGTTCGGCGCCTTCTTCAGCGGTTTCTGGCTGGCCGTCGTCGGCTGGTTCCTCATCGCCATGGCGAGCGCGGAGGGCGGCCGGGCGAAACTGCGCGAACTGCTGAGCGGCATCCCGGTGCGCCAGGCTATGGGGCCCGATCCCGTCACCGTGCCCGCATCCCTCACCGTGGCCCGGTTCCTCGCGGCGCCCGAGTACCGCTACCGGCACTCCGCCTTCCCCGTCGTCGACGCGGAACAGCACCCGGTCGGGCTGGTGAACGTGAAGACCGTCGCCGGCGTCCCGGAGGTGGAGCGGGATGCCCCCGTCACCTCGGTGATGATCCCGGTCGAGGACATCCCCACACCCCATCCCGACGATCCCCTGGTGCGTGTCCTGCCCGCGCTGGACCGCAGCCCCGCGCACCGTGCCCTGGTGGTGGAGGACGGCCGGGTCGCCGGCATGGTCACCAGCGCCGACATCAGCCGGGTCACCTCCTGGCTGGCCTCCTCCTCCTCGTGGCGCGGCCGGGCCTTCTGAGCCCCGTACCAGGTCCGCCTCGCCGTACGGGCGGAGCCGGGCAGGACGCCCTGGTGCGGACGGGTGTCCCGGCGGGTCGCACCGGTCGGTTCCACCGGCGTTCGCCTCATGACCGGTTACGCATCCCGGCCGCGGGAGCACGCGGGAGGGCGAAGGGCGAGCATCGAAGGCGAACGGCCAGGGGCGCCTTCATGTCCGCCCCGGTCACCGGTGCCTTCGCCGGTGCCGGCGACGACAACCTCGTCGACCGGGTCGGCCCGGAGTGCACCGGTGAACGTCGTTCGGTGAGCGGGATCCCGGACACCGGACGGGCGCCCGTCGCCCGGAGGGCCGGTGGAAGGTCGGTGACGTGCCCATCGCCCCGGGCGAAAACACGGTCGTCGACCTCCCCGCCGGCATCCGAGGGCCGCTCGGCGCGGACGTGCCCAGCGACTACGGCCCGGTCACGCGTTCGTGCACGGTGTACCCGGCTGATCAGGATCAGGGATGCGAACCGGGGCGGACCGCAGACACCTCGAAAGTCCCGCCACACACCTGGAAGGCGCGGGCCGGCGTGCGTAGCGCCCAGGTGGAACCCGGCGGGTACGCCTGCACCGACGCGGCGGGCCGTCGGCACGGTTCGTCCGAGATCCCCTCGTTCAGGGTGTGCAGGGCGGCGTACGCGCTCTCACCCGGTGCCAGGACGACCGCGGGGCGCATGTCCCCCGAGCGCTGTGCCGGATCGCCGATCCGCTCACCCGAGGCGTCGAGCAGTGTGACGCCGGGAAAGCCCTTGAGGTGGCAGGCCGATGTGCCCTCGTTGGTGAAGACCAGGGGGGCGTAGAGATTGCCCGCGCCCGGCGAGATCCGGCCGAGGGAGAGGGCGAGGCGGTCACGGGTGCAGCGGGGGCTGTCACGGGGTGGGTCCGACGACACCTGCGGCGCGTTGCGGGTGGAGGAGGGCGCGGTCGGTCCCGGAGTGGCCTCGGGGGGAGCGGAGGAAGTCACCGTGCCGGTGGATGTGTCCGGCGGGGAGGACGCCGAGGTGGTGACGCCTTCGTCGCCACAGGCCGTCAGAGCGGCGAGCGTGACGAGGACGACGGCGCCGGGGAGCCCCGGGCGTAAGCGGGGGATGCGGTGGGGAGAGCCGGACCACTGCATGGGCGAGTCCTTCCGCGGGACCGTGGCGGACAGGGGGACGGGCACCGCGTTCCCTTCCGCGAGGGCCTCACACGCCCTCGTCTCCGACTGGGTGGACATCCCGTCGGCCGCGGCGGTGAACGGCTACGGCAGCGATACGGGCCCTACGGGCACCGTACGCCGGGCGGCCTGCCGCCGGCGCCTGTGGTGCCGCGTCGGCCCCGAAGCCGTCCTCGGCTTCCGCACCGCTGAACGACCGGCTGCTCGAAGACCGGGCAACACGCACGTCCCGGCAGGCCCGCAGGCTCGGATCCGGCAGGGAAGGCGCGACGCCCCGTGCCTTTTCACGTACCTGCCGCGTGTCCCGAGCAGCACCACGGGTACCCGGATGGGACCGCATCCCGTACCAGTGGAACACTCTGTTCGAGGGGATGACCCGGATGTTCATACTCGGACTGCTCCTCCTCGCGGCCGCAGGAACCTTCACCGGCCTGGCGATCGCCGACAACCTCTCCGGTGGCCCCGAGTACACCGTGTCCGTACTCGGCCAGGACATCGCCACCATGAACACGCTGGCCGTCTTCTGCTCCGGTCTGGCCCTCGCACTCATCTTCTGTGCGGGCCTGAGCGCGATGGCGAGCGCAGCGGCCCATCGCCGCCGGGAGCGCCCCCGCGCGGCCTCCCCTGGCGGCCCCGGCCGGTGAGACGTGCTCGGACCTGCTCCAGGACACTCACGGACCGCTCGGCCGCCCGTACGGGGACCGCGGCGGCGGCCCTACCTCGCAGTACCTGGTTCGTGAGCCGCCCGTCGGGGCGTGCCCACCGCGGGTCCTCTTCGGGGAGCGGCTCACGATGGCGGTCTTCGGGGTGATCCCGTTCAGGCAGGTCCCTGTCGGTCACCGGGCTCGCGGACGGGCTGCTGTCCGGCGCCGTGGTGGCGCGTTTGCCGCTGCGGCACGTTGTCCATGGCGCTTCCCGAGCCGTACTGCGAGCGGGGGATCACGCTGAAACTGCCGTCCGTCTCCAGGACCACCGCGTGCACCGTCTCCAGCGCCCCGGTTCCCTGGGCGCGGATCGCCTGACACACCTCGTCGGGTGTGACCCGCTGGCGGCGCATCGCCTCATGGAGCAAGCAGCCCTCGTGCAGCAGCAGGGTCGGCTCGGCCTTCACCAGCCGGCGAACGCTCCGGAAGCGGACCGATGCCCAGGCGGTGACGAACTGCAGCGTCACCAGCGAGCCGAGGGCGAGGGCCCCTTCCCAGAGGGCCACCTGCCGGTTGAGCAGGATGGTGGCCAGGGTCGACCCCAGCGCGACCGTGACCACCAGGTCGAAGGCGTTCATCTTCGACAGGGTCCGCTTGCCCGACACGCGTACCGCGGCGATGAGGACCGGGTAGGCCAGCCCCGCCATGACGAGTACGCGGAAGATTTCATTCCAGGAATCGAAGAACACGGATCCACGGGTACCCGGCGCGAGCGCCGCCACCACAGGTTCCGGGGCACCGACCACCGTCAGCAGGAGGTTCGACAGGCCCGTCCGCCTGCCCGGCCGTGAAGGGAACACCTCCTTTCGTCCCGTCAACCCGCCCGATGGAGCGGGCCCGCCGCAGGCGGCCGGCCCGGGGCGCCGGACAGGTCCGGAGTGTCCCCGGGTGACCCCATGGCTGAGCAAGCGGCTCGACACCGCGTGAACAATCCCACCGAAAGCCATGGAAGGCGCAAGAAGTCGATCCAGGGTAGGAAGGAACGAGTCCAAGAATCAACGCCGTGGAGCCCGACATGGTCAATTCCGCGAACGGGGGCGCGCACCCCGGTGCCCGGCCCGCGGGAACCGGCGGGGAACGGTCCGACAGTGCGCAGGAGGAGGCGAGAGGGCCTTACTCACGCATTGTCGTGCGTCCCGTGGGCAGTCCTCTGCCCCTGGGGTTCGTGGGGCTGTCCGGTGGCACCTTCGTACTGGCGGGGCTGCAACTCGGCTGGGTTCCGGCAACCCAGTCGCAGGCGGTCGCGCTGGTGCTGCTGGCCTTCGTCTTCCCGGTGCAGGCGCTGGCGAGCGTGCTGGGATTCCTGTGTCGTGACGCCGTCGCGGCAACAGGCATGGGTGTACTGGCCGGCACCTGGCTGGCGATGGGTGCGATCATGGCGAGCGGTCCGCCGGGGGCCGTCAGCAAAGCCGCCGGGCTGCTGCTTCTGCTGACCGGGTTCGCGCTGCTGATACCGGTCACGGCCGGCAGATCCGACAAACTCGTCGCCTCCGTGGTCCTGGCCACGTCGTCACTGCGGTTCTTCCTCACCGGCGCCTACCACCTGTCCGGCGGCACGGCGTGGAAGGAGGCGGCCGGTGTCACGGGCCTGGTGCTCACCGTTGTCGCGCTGTACGCCGCACTGGCCTTCGAAGTCGAGGACGTCAGGCACCGTACGGTGCTGCCGACGCTGCGGCGGGGTTCGGGTGCCGGAGCTTTCGACGGCACCTCCGGTCATCAGTTCGCCGATGTCATCAAGGAAGCCGGAGTGCGCCGGGAGCTGTGACGGTGTCGGCCGTCCGGCCGAGGAGCCCTTCCTTGCGGGAAACCGTCCCGTCCGGTCCGGGTACCCGTCGCCCGCGTCACCGCCGCGCCGGCTTGACGCGTACTACGGGCGAAGGGAGAGGACGGCGGCGGGCCGCAGGGACGCGATCGCCGAGCCGTGGGGGAGCCGGACGCCGTACGGGCCGGGCGAGCTCCGACCGGTCGGGTGGACCCCACCTGGCGGAAGACGTGGGCGCCGAGCAGGTGGACGGCGACACCAGGCTGCGCACGGCGACCGCGGCGGCGTGGCACTCCGGGGCCACTCGGCGGGCCGGCGCTCGTCATCGGACGGGAGCCCTTGAGGCGGATCGGCCGCCGACAGCGCTCCGCCCGGTCAGGACTCGTTGCCCGGTTCGTCGCGGCGAGTTCCGGACTCCTCGTGCCCGCCCGGGCGGGAGGGGATCCCGTCCCCTTCCTCGACGTGGACTTTCTCGCTGCAACGGGCGCAGTGGAAGTCGCCCGTCTTCTGTGCCTTCTCGCCCGCTTCCGCCGTCATGACCGGTCACCTCCGCCCTCGTGGCCCGTCGACGCCCGGCCCTGCGTGCCCGCTGTGGTCGCCGCTCCCGTTCCTGCCGCTTCACCGAGGCCGGGTGCGACGGAACCGTCGCCCGCGACGCCGAGGGCCACCTTTGTCCAGCCGGACTCGCGCCGGTCGAAAGTCCGGTAGGCGTCGAGCGCGTCCTCGGTCCCGACCCAGCGGGTGATCAGCGGTGTGGGGTCGAGACGGCCCGCGGCGACCATGGACACCAGGTCGGGCACGTAGCGGCGGTGGTTGCAGTTGCCCGTCCTGAGCGTGAGGTTCTTCATGAACGCCTCACCGAACGGGTAATGCTGTACCTGCGGCGGATAGACCCCCACGGTGCCGATCGTGCCGGCCTTGGCCGCCATCTGCACCGCCCAGCGGGCCGCCAGCGACGGCGCGTCGCCGGGCACCCACGTCTTTCCGTCCGGGTTCTGCTGCGGGGCCACCTCGTCCCGTTCGTGGTCGAACTGCCCGCCCTGGCCCCGCAGCGCGTCGGCCGCCGGCCCGTGGGACGGGCGCTGGGCGTCCACGCCCACGGCGTCGATCACCCGGTCCGCCCCGATGCCGCCGGTCAGCTGAACCACGGCCTCGACCGGGTCCTCGGTGTTGAAGTCGACCGTCTCGGCGTGCTGGTCGCGGGCCAGCTCCAGCCGGTCGCCCACACCGTCGACGACGATGATGCGTCCTGCGCCCTGGAGACGGGCGCAGGCGATGGAGGCTTGTCCGACCGGTCCGGCCCCGACGATCGCCACGGTGTCCCCGGCGCCGATCTCGGCGAGCCGTGCCCCGAACCAGGCGGTGGGGTAGATGTCGGAGAGCAGGACGGCCTGGGCGTCGTCGACGGTGTCCGGCAGCGGGACCAGTCCGACGTGGGCGAACGGGATCCGGGCGTACTCGGCCTGGAGCCCGTCCAAGCCCCCGGCGGCCTGTGGACCGCCGAAGAAGACGGTGCCGGCCCGCGATCCGCCGGGGTTGGCGTTGTCGCACTGTGCGTAGTAGCCGGCGCGGCAGTAGCTGCACGTGCCGCACGCGACGGTGGACGGCACCACCACGCGGTCCCCGGGACGGAGGTTGCGCACCTGCGGTCCGACCTCCTCCACCACACCGACCGCCTCGTGGCCGAGGATCCGGCCCTCCTGCATGCCGGGCATGGTGCCGCGGACGAAGTGGAGGTCCGTGCCGCAGATCGCGGACGTCGTGATGCGCACGATCGCGTCATGGGCGTCCTCGATCTTCGGCTCCGGCACGTCGTCCAGGCGGATGTCCCCCACTCCGTGCCACACGACAGCCTTCATGCGTGCCCTCCGTTCGTCACGTCCGCGGCCGGCCGGCCGACGGGAGGTCACGCACCCGACCGCAGCGACCGATATGTGTGACTGCTCCCGGGGTTTCCTTCCTGCCCGGCTCAAAACGGTGCCCAGCACCGACTTCCCCGGGCCACGGGGCAAGACTCACTGAGGCGGAGCGCCCAGCGGGCTCGCGGCCAGCGCACGCGCGGTGCCGTACAGGTTGGCGGCCATCGCGCGGCCGGTCCTGTGGGCCCAGTCGTGACCGCGTCGGTCGTCGAGGTAGTCCGGGCCCGGCCCGGGGCCCAGATGCCAGTAGGTCCACGACTGGCCGGGGACGGTGTAGCCGATGTCGCACAGAGCGCCGTTGATCTCGCTGATCACGTGGTGCGCCCCGTCCTCGTTCCCGGTGACGACGACTCCCGCGACGCGGTTGTAGGCGACGGGGCGGTCCTCGTCGTCCGTCTCGGAAAGCATGGCGTCCATGCGTTCCAGGACGCGCTGGGCGACCGAGGACGGCCGGCCGAGCCAGGTCGGCGAGGCGATGACGAGAATCCGCGCCCGCAGCAGCCTGGCGTGCACCGAGGGCCAGTCGTCGCCGGCGGCGACGGCTTCACTGACCACGCCGGGGTGGATGTCGAGATCCACGGCTCGGACGTACTCGACCTCGACGTCCGCGTTCTCCGCCAGCCAGTCGCCGACGACCTGGGCCAGCGCGGCGGTGTTGGACGGCTCGGGGGACTTCTTGAGCGTGCAGTTGATCACCAGTGCCTTCATGACACAGCCGTACCCCGCTGCGGGCGGACGCCCCCGCCGTACACCCGACCGGGCCAAGACGGCACCGCCGGTACGTCGCGCACTCCATCCGGTCCGGCGCCGCCCGACTCGGGCGCCCACAGGGGCACCTTGCGGAACCGGGTGCCGCGGGACCGGCCCTGCGGGTGACGTCTCCCGTGCCCGCGGCGCCAGGCGGTGAGGGCCTCGGTCCGTTCATCCCGCAGGCGGGCGGTTCCTCGGCGGTACGCGGTTTCCCCCGCGGCCGGGCGCCGGATGCACGAGGCGTGCCGCGTCGGGAGCCGACTGCGGAGCAGGCACCGGCGACCAGCTCCGACGACGGCTTCGGCCGACGGCTTCTCGCACGCGCCGGATTCATGTGAGGTAGAGCACTTTCAGGAACCATAGGCAGGAACGGCGACGCCAGCCTAGAGTCCTGGGGTTTACGGAGCATTCACCTCCGCACCATCCGGCCCGGCCGTCCGCTCCGTACACGACCTGTGCGCGTGCAGAGGCCGGGCCGATTCCCCGACTTACGAGGAACCGGGAAGCATTCGCATGAGCACGTTGGAAGCCTGGGTCGTCGACCTCAACGACGCCCTCTGGACATATCTGCTGATTCCGCTGGTCGCCGTCGTCGGCGTCTGGTTCACGTTGCGCTCCAGAGGCGTGCAGATCCGCCTGATCCCGGAAATGCTCCGGGTCTTCAAGGACAAGCCGCAGTCCGGCGTCAGCCCCTTCGGCGCCTTCACCATCTCCGCCGCCGCGCGGATCGGCACCGGCAACATCGCCGGCGTGGCCACCGCGATCACCATGGGCGGCCCCGGCGCCGTCTTCTGGATGTGGATGATGGCCCTGATCGGCGGTGCCTCGGCGTTCGTCGAGTCGGTTCTGGCCCAGCTGTACAAGGTGCGCGACACCGAGCCCGGCACGTACCGAGGCGGCCCGGCCTACTACATGCAGAAGGCGCTCGGAATGCGCTGGCTCGGTGTGGTCTTCGCCGTCCTGATCACGCTGACGTTCGGGTTCGTGCTGACCGCGGTGCAGTCCAACACCATCACGGTGGCCATGAAGGGCTCCTTCGGCTCGGACGCCTCCTGGTTCAACCCCGTCCTCGGCGTCGTGCTCGCCGTGCTGCTCGCACTCGCGGTGTTCTTCGGCGTGAAGCGCCTGACGGCCGTCACCAAGGTCATCATCCCGGTGATGGCCGGGCTCTACCTACTGGTCGGCCTGGTCATCGTGCTGCTCAACCTCGGCAGCGTGCCGGGCATGCTCGGCGACATCGTCGGCGGGGCCTTCGGCTTCCGCGAGGTCGCGGGTGGCGCCGTGGGCACAGCGATCCTGCAGGGCGTGCGGCGCGGCATGTTCTCCAACGAGGCGGGCATGGGTTCCGCTCCGAACGCCGCCGCGGCAGCGGAGACCACGCACCCGGTCAAGCAGGGCCTGGTCCAGACCCTCGGCGTCTACTTCGACACCCTGGTCATCTGCACCATGACCGCCCTCGTGGTCCTGTCCGCCAACCCGACCCTCGGTGAGCGCGGCGGTGCGGACGTCACGCAGTCCGCCTTCACCAGTGCGCTCGGCGGCTGGGCGGGTCACCTGCTGACCCTGGTGGTCTTCATGGTCGCCTTCAGCTCCATGATCGGTAACTACTACTACGGCGAGTCCAACATCCAGTTCATCACCCGCAGGAAGGGCGTGATGAGCTCGTACCGCGCAGTGGTCGTCGCCTGCGCCGTCCTCGGCGCGATCGGCTCGGTCCCGCTGGTCTGGAGCCTCGCGGACGTCACGATGGGCGCGATGGTCCTGGTCAACCTGATCGCGATCGTCCCCCTCGGCGCGGTCGCTTTCCGCCTCCTCGACGACTACATGGCCCAGCGCAGCCAGGGCCTCGACCCGGTCTTCCGAAAGGACCGGGTGCCGGGCCTGCGCGGCGAGGTGGAATGCTGGGGCGCGTCGGACGAGGACTCCGCCCCGAAGGGGCGGGCACCGGTCGGCTCACTCTGACACGAACGCACCCCGGTACGACCGTACACGTCAAAGGGCGGCATCCTGGAAGGGTGCCGCCCTCGGGCGTCACGGGGCCGGACGCGGCTGCGGCGCGAAGGAGTACACGCCCCGGCTGCGCCATCGAGCGCTTGACGCGCGAGGACAGCCTGAAGCGGCCGACGGCGCGGATCGTGGTGCGGGTGACAGCGCCGAAGCGCCGCTTGGTACCGGGCCGCCGACATCCACCTGACGGGTGTGTTCGGGCAGCCCGTGCAACTGTGAGGTTCCCCCGCTGTACGGGAGTGGTCGACTGGCTGGTCAGAGCCTCGCACGAACCGCCGGGCGCGGCAGTCGCCCGACCGGTCGGGCAGGGAGGAGGCCGATGCCGACGCGGCACCGCCGGGACAACGGGCGTCCGCCGCCCCGGCCACGGGATCGTCCCGCTCGCCGTAGGGCCGCAGCAGCAGTGCCCGGGCCCGCACGACGGATGTGAGCCGGCCCCTGCCGACCCGCCCCCCTCGAATCACAGCCGCAGCGGGACACGAAGCCACGGCCCGGACCCGAAAGTCCTTCGGCTGACCCGTAAGCCCCTCACGACACGACCGGCGCCTATACCCGGTGCTGGAGGAGGGCTGGTCGTCGAAGGGCCGCTCCGCGCCCGGCTCCGGGCCGCACGGG
>NZ_JAHWZY010000050.1:0-41454 GCF_041380215.1 Streptomyces pimonensis | reverse complement strand
AACGCGATGCGCGCGGTGACGCGCTTACCGGACGGCTCACGCCGGATGTCGACGTCCTGGCTCAACGCGGCGACGATCTCCAGACCGTGCTGTCCCACCCGGCAGGGGTCGGCGGGCCTGGGTACCGGCAGGGTGGTGTCACCGTCCCGCACGGTGACGGTCACCATGCCGTCCGTACGTGCCAGCGTCAGTTCGATGGGACCGGACCCGTACTTGACCGCGTTGGTCATCAGCTCGCTCACCACCAGGAGGACAGCGCCCACGGTGTCCTCCGACAACGCGTGCCCCCGGCCCTTCCACGAGGCGGCGAGGTACCCGGCCGCGAAGTCGCGTGCGTCGGCAATGCGCAAGGTGTCCCGGCCGAATGTCATCGAGACCTCTCGCAGGCCCGCGTCAGCCGGTACGCGCCTGACCGACGAGCCGTTCAGTCCGGTATCGCTCATGCCAACCGCCACGTCACTCCCGCATGTCGCACGGCACGCTGACGTCTCCCGCGTGTAGGAACATCTGTCGCTCCTACAATAGTTCTGTCATCTGGCGGCTATCGCCTGCCTCGGTCGACGAAGAGGCGTCTTCCGGGGCCGTGGTCTCCGGCCCGGTCGTCACCGGGCATGCCTTCCCGCAGGCGGGCCGGGGAGCGGGAGGCCGACCGGGGACGAGCACCCGCCGTCACCACTGGCTGCGCAACGGACCCGGACGATCCACAGTCCCGGTTCCGTCAGGCGGCTCGGCCGTCCACGTCCGCTCAGACCGCCAGGGGGATCTCGGCCCAGATCGTCTTGCCCCGCCCGGCACGGCGGGTGCCCCAGTGCCAGGCGAACTGGGCGACGAGGAGCAGCCCGCGTCCGCCCTCGTCGAAGGAGCGGGCGCGGCGCAGGTGCGGGGAGGTGCTGCCGGCGTCGGAGACCTCGCAGACGAGACTGCCGTCGTGGATCAGCCGCAGCTGGATGGGGGGACGGCCGTAGCGGATGGCGTTGGTGACCAGCTCGCTGACCACCAGCTCGGTGATGAAGGCGGACTCGTCCAGCCCCCAGGCCGTCAGTTGGTCGGTGACCTGTTTGCGTGCCCGGGCGACGACGACGGGTTCCGAGGGCAGACTCCAGGTGGCGACCTGGCCGGCTCCCAGGACGCGGGTACGGGCGACGAGCAGGGCGACGTCGTCGTCGGGAGGGGCCGGCAGCAGGGTTGCGAGTACGTCGTCGCAGAGTGTGTCCAACGCCTGCGCGGGCCGGGCGAAAGCTCGGCGCAGCGCACCGAGCCTCTCGTCGATCCCATGGCCGCGGGCTTCGATGAGGCCGTCGGTGTACAAGGCGAGGAGACTGCCCTCGGGCAGTTCGACCTCGCACGCCTCGAAGGGCAGGCCTCCCAGGCCGAGCGGCGGGCTCGCGGGGAGATCGAGGAAGGACGCCTCGCCGTCCGGGGACACCACGACGGGCGGCGGGTGGCCGGCACGGGCCAGGGAACAGCGGCGGGAGACGGGGTCGTAGACCGCGTAGAGACAGGTCGCGCCGATGTCTCCGGCGATGTCGGCGTCGGCCGCGGCCTCGGAGGCCAGGCGGATGACGACGTCGTCGAGGTGGGTGAGCAGTTCGTCGGGCGGCAGGTCGATGTCGGCCAGGGTCCGCACGGCCGTGCGCAGTCGCCCCATGGTGGCGGAGGCCGGGACCCCGTGGCCGACGACATCACCGACCACCAGGGCGACCCGGGCGCCGGAGAGCGGGATGACGTCGAACCAGTCGCCGCCCACACCGGCCCGGCCTCCGGCGGGCAGGTAGCGGAAGGCGGCCTCGACCGCCGGCTGGCAGGGCAGTGTCTCGGGCAGCAGACTGCGCTGCAGGGTCATGGCCGTGATGCGCTCACGGGTGTAGCGACGGGCGTTGTCGATGCACACCGCGGCCCTGGCCGTGATCTCCTCGGCCAGCAGGACGTCGTCCTGCTGGAACGTCTCCGGGTGCCGGGTGCGCCCCAGGAAGACCGAGCCGAGAGTGACACCACGAGCGCGCATCGGCACCACCATCACCGAGTGCGCTTCGGACAGGAGGATCCGGGTGGCCCGCTCGGGGTCCTGGGCCGTCCATCGGGCCATGGAGGAGTCCTTCACCTCGTACACCGCGGAACGGCCGGTGGCCAGGCACTCGGCCGTGGGCGCGGACGCCGGGTACTCCACCTCGCTCCCCAGCCGGAGCATGGTGCCGAGGAGGGCGTCGGTGTCCGCCTGCCGGGCGGTCCGGCGCATGGTGATCGGACCGCGCGGCGGGCCGTCGGGCGGCTCCTTGCCGCGATGGATGAACTCCAGCAGGTCGACGGACGCGTAGTCGGCGAGCCGGGGGACGATCACGTCGGCCAGTTCCTGCGCGGTACGAGCGACGTCCAGGGTGCTGCCGATGCGGTTGCCGGCCTCGTTGACCAGCAGCAGCCGCTGGCGGGCCAGGTGCTGCTCGGTGATGTCGAGAAGCGCGATGGACGATCCCTGCACCTGGCCGAGGTGGTTCTTCAGCGGAGAGAGGAACACGGACCAGAAGCGTCCCCGTGACTCGCCGGATGCCCGGAAGTACCGGACCACGTGCACGGGTTGCCCGGTGCGCACCACCTGGTCCTGGAGCTCAGCGAATTCGTCGTACGCCGGACTGGGCAGGAAGTCCATGAGGCGGTGCCCTCGGAGCTGCTCCTCGGGCAGGCCCACTGTCCGGGCTATCACGTCGTTGGCCCCCACCACCCGGTTGTCCCGGTCGTAGAACGCCACGGCGACCGGCAGCTGGGCGAGGGTGAGTTCCCTCAGCAGGGTGCCCTCGTCCCCGGACGGACCCGGACCGTCCGGAACCGGGGACGTGAGGACCCATTGGGTCCGTCCGTCCCCGCCCGGGCACGGACAGGCCCGGACCGCCACCTCCACCGTCCGGCCGTCCCGGTGCCGAGCCGGGACGACGCCGTACCACGGCGCCCGTTCCGCCAGACGGCGCAGGGCGGACGAGGGCAGGTGGGAGACGAGCAGATCGGCCGCGGAGCGTGAGACGACCTCCCCGGATGCGTAACCGAGCAGGCTCCGGGCTTCCTCGCTCCACCCCGTGATCACCCCTCGCTCGTCGGCGATGGCGACGGCGACGGCGGTGGTCGAGGTCGTGGTGTACGGCCCGGGCGGGCCGTCGGGCCGGATCCCAGCCCCGTTGTCCTGTAGTGACATATTCATCCACTTCGTCCAGGTACGGGGATATTTTATCGTCCGGGTTCCCCGGTCGGCGGTGGTCCCGCGACGACCCGCACCGGCTCCGTTCCCGCACCGCGCCCCCGGCCGTGACTCCCCCGCGCCGCCCCTTCGGTCCCGGCGCGACGTGCGCTGCCCGGACGCGCGGACACGACCCGACAGGGAGCCGGTGCCGAGGAGGCCGGTGCGCAGGACGCCGGGCTCCACGACCGTGTCCGGGATCCCGAACGGCTCCAGCCCCAGCTTGCGGGTGTGTGAGCGTTGCCCGCGTCAGGAGCCGGTCCCGCAGGACGCCGCGGGTGACCCTGTCGCCCCCTGCCCAAGGCGCTCCGGTTGCGAAAAAGGGGAGCCGAACGCGAGGGGATCGCGTCTACTTTGATCAGCACGGGCAGACACGTTGATCGCCCACCTGGCAGAGCAAAGGAACGTCATGCCGTTCAGAAGGCTGTCGGCGAGTCCGGGTGCCGACGGGATCCCGGTCGAGACGGTGCCGCACGGGGGCGACGTGGTTCCGGACGGGGTCGTCCGGGGGGAAGCGCGGATCCAGGGCGGGTCCGTGGACCGCACGGGCCGACGATCGCGCGGGTCGTGGACGCCGGCGGCCTGGACCCGGTCACCGTGCGTCCGCCGCCGGAGCAGCGGTGCCGAGTGCTGCACCGGGTCGAGCTGAGCCTCGTCGTCGGCGAGCAGGCCATGGACGTCGTGCCGGAGACGGACGAGAAGCCGGGGTCGTTCAGCGCGGACAGCGGCGCCTTCCGCTCCTTGCGGGTGGGGCTGGACACCTACCGGAGTACCGGCCGGGCGGCATACCCCGACCAGTGGCTGTCGAGGGGGCGGCGGCAGGGGCGACTGGCTCCGACGCCCCTTCGCGGGGCGGCCCCCGGCACACCCCGCCGCCGGTCGCACGGCCTCCGCAGCCGGGCGAGGCCGCCGATGGTCCGGTGCGGCGCCCCGGGACGGTGACGGGAGCGGTCACATTCCACGCGCCCCGGCGCCCGGCCACGCCGGCCTGCTCACCCGAGCGCGCCGCGCGGTGCCCGTGACCGCTGGGGTGCTTCCGTGACCAGGACGGCACGAGGGCCGCCGGGCGGTCATCGCGCCCACGCCCCGCATCCGTCGACCGGTCCGCGGGCACGGCGTCCCGATGTTCACACGAACGCGCTCAACACTGGAGAGAGGATTTCGGGAACAGTGGAAAGTGTCACGGATGTGCCGGACAGCGCCCGTCTCTGGCCGCTCGTGGGCAGGGACGCGGAACTGGCGGCCTTCGACTCGGCTCTGGCCACCCCACGTTTCCGCGGCTTCGTGATCGCGGGCCCGGCCGGGGTGGGCAAGACCCGCCTGGCTGAGGAGTGGCTGTCCCGGCTGCCGGGCAGGGACGTCAAGCTGTCCCGGATCACTGCCACGGAGGCGGCCCGAACGGTGCCGCTGGGGGCTGTGGCCCACCTGATACCCGCCAGTGTGGACCTGTCCGACCCGGTCAGGGGCTTCGCGGCGGTCTCCGCGGTGTTCGCGGGGCGGGAACGTGCCGCGCAGCACCTGCTGTTCGTCGACGACGTGCACCTGCTCGACACCGCGTCCACCGTGCTGCTCCGTCAGCTGATGGACGCGGGCCTGATACGACTCGTCGCGACCTTACGGACCGGAACGGCACTCAGCGACGCGGCGCAGGCCCTCACCCAGGGCGACGCGGTACGCCGGGTCGACCTCGGAACGCTCGACCAGGAGAAGGTCAAGCTGCTGCTCGAGTCCGTGCTGGGCGGCACCATCGGACGACGAACCCTGCACGAGCTGTTCACGGCGAGCCAGGGGAACGTCCTTTACCTCCGTGAGCTGGTGCTCGGCGGGCTGGCGGCCGGCACGCTCACCACGGACGGCCAGGTCTGGCAGTCGGAGGAGCGCCTGTTGGCCCGGACCCCGGTGCTGACCGAACTCATCGCCGCGCGGCTCGGCATCGCCGACCCACGTGCCCGACCGGCGTTGAAACTGCTCGCGCTCTGCGGACAGTTGCCGTTCCCGGATCTGGAGGCCACCACGCCGTTGGAGGACCTCGAAAGGCTGGCGATCACCAGCACGCACCACGACGGCCGTCGTGCCGTGGTCACGCTGGCCCATCCGCTGTACGCGGAAGTGCTCCGGGACGAACTGCCGCCCTCGCGCCGCCGCGGCCTCCTGCTGGCCCAGGCGGAGCGCACCGAGGGCCACGGCCTGCGCCGCCGCGACGACGCCCTGCACATCGCGTCGTGGAGGCTGGCGGCCACCGGAACGGCGGATCCCGAACTGCTGACGCGCGCGGCCGCCGTGGCTCGGCACGCGCACGACTACCAGCAGGTCGTCACCTTGCTGGACGCCCTGCCGGAGGGGTACGACACGTCGGTCGGGCTCATGCGCGGGGAGGCGTTGCGCGAGCTGGGCCAGTGGGAGCGGGCGGACGACGTGCTCGCCTCCGTGGAGGCCGACGCCACGGACGAGTTCCAGGCCATCGCCGCCACCATCAGCCGGGCGATGAACCTGCTCTGGACCGGGGACCGCGCCGAAACCGCCCTCGATGTCATAGCAGCCGCTCGCGCCCGGACACGGAACCCGCTGGGCCGGCGGTTGTTGCACGTCAACGAGGGGGTCATCCGCGTCTTCTCCGGCGAACCGAGCGAAGGGCTCCATGTACTCGACCTGGAGCTGTCCGAGCGCATAGGCGAGGGCGTGGACGTGGACGCCTGGCTGTGGGGGGCCATGGCCAAGAGCATCGGCATGACGGCGGTCGGCCGCGTCGCCGAAGCGGTCACATGGGCCGAACAGGCCTACGCCGCCCATCGCGAGGTCGACGAACACGCCCTGCTGTCCCATCCCGCGGCGTCCGTTCCCCCCTTGGCGCTGGCCCTCACCGAGCACGCCCGGATCGGCGAGGCGCTCGAAGTGGGGCAGAAGGGCTACGACGACCTGATCCTCACCCGCACACCAGGTCCCCAGGCATGGCTGGCGCTGATCATCGCACGTGCCGAACTGCTCGCCGGCCGGGTGAAGTCGGCGCGCAGGTGGTACGCCGAGTCGGCCACGACCGCCTCGGCCCGACGGCAGTCCAAGCCGCAGAGGCTGGCGTTCTCCGGGGTGGCCATGTGCGCGGCGCTGCTGGGCGAGCTCAACGCGGCCGACGAGGCGATGGCGAGAGCCGAGGACTACCCGGCCGTCGAGTGGTTCCCCGGTGAGGATTACCTGGGCGACGCCTGGCGCCGTGCCGCTCGGGGGGACCTCAAGGGGGCCCGCGGCCTGCTGCTGGAGGCGGCCGGTCTCGCTCGCTTCACCGGACACGGACCCTCGGAGGCATGGTTGCTCACGGACGTCGCCCGCCTGGGCGGCGCCGGGGACGTCACCGCTCGTCTGGGTGAGATCACGAAGCTGAGCGAGGGCAGGCTCGTCGCGCTGCGCACCGAATACGTCCGTGCGCTGGCGTCACAGGACCCCGACCTGCTGCTGAGGGCGGCGAAGGAGTTGGGCCAAGCGGGCCTCCGCCTGTTCGCGAGCGAGGCGGCCACCACGGCGGCTTCCCTCTGGAGCGGGTCCGGACGGTCGCGTCAGGCGGCCGGCGCCGCACAACAGGCCCGGTACCACGCGGCGTCCTGCGAAGGGGCCCGCACACCCGTCCTGACCCTGGCCGAGTCGGCTTCCACGCTCACTCCACGGGAGCAGGAAGTGGCTCTCCTCGCCGCGGGGGGACGAGCCGGCCGTGACATCGCGCAGGCGCTCCACATCTCCGTCCGCACGGTGAACAACCACCTGCAGAACGCCTACGCCAAGCTCGGCATCTCGAATCGTCAGGAGCTGGCGAGCGTTTTGGGGATCGCCGTGTCGCGCGGATCCGTGGAGTAGCGGGGAGCAGGCGAAGGGTGTGCCGCTCCGGTCCGCCGCCGAAGGCGCGGCGCGGCGCGCCACGCCACGCACGGGCCGGGCAGACCGGGTACTCCGTACTCAGGAAGCGGTCCGGGGCGGGGGAACGCGTCGAGGGACGGGAGGTCGCGGGCGCCGGGCAGGACCGTGCCGGGGCTCGGCGCACGAGCCGACGGCCGCACGGTCTTCGGGCCCGGACCGGCAGCGTTCCCCGTCGTCTCACCGCCCGTCCAGCGCCGCGCCGTTCCCTGCTGCTCCCCCGGTGAGCCGTCACGAGGGCCGTGCTTCGCCGGGCGGGACGTGATGCCGGTCGAGTCCCGGACGAAGCCGCCGGACGCACACGGGAGGAACCCGCGCTCGTCATCGCGGCGGCCGCGCCGGGTGGCCGCCCGGTCCCGTACCGAGCGTGCCTGCTCGTTGTCCGGGGCGGCCGACGGCCCGGGAGGGCGACTCCGGCACACGGCGCAGACCTCGGCGGTCGACCGAGCGACGCGTACCCGGCTCGCGCTCCTGAACGGCTTCGCGCGTCAGGAACCGAGGACCGGATAGTGGTCCGAGTACCGCGTGTATGTGTCGCCCCCCACCTCCCAGGCGGGCGAGGAGACCTCCTGACCGGTGTTGTGCCAGGAGTCCGGGCGGGCGTGCCGGTTGTCGTAGAGCACGTAGTCGAGCCACTGCGACGGCGATTCGCCCGACCGTGCGCGCGCGACGTCGTTCGTGGCCGGATCGAATGTGTAGGGGTGCCCGCCGTACTCCGGCGAGGCCGCGTCGAGCGTTTGCAGCATCGCGGGGTACTCGTCGGAGTGGCGGTCCACGTTGAGGTCACCGACGAACAGCACCGGCTCCTCGACGGGAAGGCGCAGCTCGTCCACGAAGGAGCGCATCTCGGACAGCTGGGACGCCCGTACCCGGGCCGCCTGCCCCCCGCCGCACAGGGCGTCGTCGGCCTGCAGATGGGTTCCGACGACGTGGACGGGACGCCCGTCCACGTCGAGCCGCGCGTAGGCGAACCCCTTCTGCGACAGGGCGTCCGTGCCGCACTCGTCCTCGAAGATGTACTGGATCCTGCGTGTGATGGGCCATCGGCTGGCGATGGCGACACCGCCGTCCTCCGGAGCGAGGGAGGAATAGGCGCCTCGTGTCTCGTCCCACCCGCTCTTGGACCGGCCGACGACAGGCGTGCGGTGGGGATGGCCCTCGAGCCTGTCGAGCAGGATCTCCGAAGCGCTGTTGTCGAAGAGCTCCTGGAACACCACGACGTCGTTGCCGGAGAGATAGGGCGCCGACCCGATCAGCTCGCCACGCCGGTCCTGAGCCCATCCGTCGGTGATGAAGGACGGCAGAAGCATGGTGTTGGTCGTCAGCACCCGAAGTGCGGGAGCGGAAGCGGAAGTCGCGGGCTGAGGGGGAGCGGCTGAGGCGACGGCGGGGGCGCCCGCCAGGGCGAGTACGGCAGTGATCACGGCGGCCGTGCGGAACTGCATGTGGATTTCTCCCGATCGGTGAGGCGCGGACCCGGAACAGTGTGGCCCGGCACGGTCCGACTGTCGTGAGTAGAAGTCACTCACCTGCGCGCACCGGTCCGTTCACCGCCGGTCACGCATGACTCGACGCCGCACGCGGCTTCTCGGGGCATCCGGTGCTCCCGGACCGGAACGTCCCGTCGGCGCCCCTCAAGCGCCCCGGCCCCGGACACTTCCGCAGCCGTCGCCGCTCCGGACGTCGCTGTGGCGCTCATGGTCCTCGCCCACGGGTGCCGCGCCTCCGGACGTCCGGTGTGCGGCCGTGTGCCACGCGGGCAGGGGGAGAGGCGTCCCGTGACGCGCCCCGACGACGCGTTCCTTCACCCGCCGTCCCGGCTGCCGGGAGGCCGGCAGGTACTCCTGCATGTGTACGACCCGGCGCAGGCCGGCGCCGGACCGACGCACCGGCGGGCCGTCGCCGACGCCCCGTCCGTTTCGCGGCGGCCTCCATGGCACGGACCGCGCGGCCGGTTGGACGCCGCACTCCCCGCGGGACGGAGGAACCGGGGTGCGTCCGCGCCACCTGCCGGAAACCACAGGGGGACCTTCGCAGGGCACAGACGGAGGCCCCTCCGTCGTGCGCCGGACATCGGACGCTGCTCCCCCGAATGGAGCAGATCCTACTCATGAGCCTCCTCGGGGAAGGCTCCTAAGGTCTTGAACGTCCGAGGGGCTCGGGGGAGGCCCCGAAGCCGCACCGCGGCCGATCAGGCAGCCGGCTGTCGCCGACCGCCACGCGGCCCGACCCACTTCCCCCACGGTGACGCGAACGCGTCGGCCTGCTTACGGGCTTTCCTCGTCCGCGCGACGGAACGTGCCCCGCAGCAGGCGGCCCCGCCACACGGCGGCGTGCCGCCGTGGCCGCCGCGACTCGCCGTCATCCGTGCTGTTCGTCCCAACGCCGGTTCGGCACCGCGCCGACCGGTACCACCGAAGGGTTTACGCCACATGCGTATCAGCAAGACAGCAATGCGCGCCATGATTCCGCTCGCCACTTCCGCCGTGCTGCTCAGCACCGCGGGGGTCGGATCCGCCGCCGTCCCCGCAGGACCGGCCGGCGAACGGGCCTCTGCCCACGGAACCGACCGGTCGGTGACCGCCGTCACCGACCAGTTGGCGAAGCAGTTCGCCGGTGCGCTCGGCGCCCGGGACGTGGAGCGGCAGGTGCGCGAGTCCGTGAACGGCGGGAGCGGGTCCACCGATCTGGCGGACCTCGCCGACAGGACCCGGGGGCTGGAGCACTTCGCCCGACAGGTGGACCGCGGCAACGCCGCCGTCCTGCAGGCTCGGGGGCTGCAGGACGGAGCGGGTTCGCTCATCGAGCTGCGGCTCGGGGACGACTCCATGCGTGACCAGGTGCGCAAGGGGGAGCCCCTCCTGGTCGCCGGCGAGGCCGACGAGGACGCCGACACGATCACCGCCTACGACAGCAGAGGCCGTGTGCACCGACTCGACGCGCGCACCGTGCCCGGCCGCGTCGTCCTCGTCGTGGGCATCGACGGCGAGAAGAGCCTGCAGGCGGGCCTGGCCCAACTGCGCGAAACCCTGGCGCAGCACGGCGTGAACGCCGACGTCCCGGCCGCAGCCCCCGGTAAGGCCGACCGCGGCGCGGGCATGAGGGCGAGCGGTGGCTACGACGCCACGATGATGGAGAGCGCCCGGCTCAAGGACGACATGGAGCCCTGGCACAAGGGCGGAGCGGAGATCTACGCCCTCGTCGCCGGGGTGAACCCCAACGGTCAGCCCCAGGTCGACACCGTCGAGATGCCCTATCTGGATCACGACGGCGAGACCTACAACCCCCATCAGATACTTGTCAACTGGTCGCACTTCAAGTTCAACGCGGCCGACGTGGTCATGATGGAGGAGGACGATACGGCGAACTACGCCGAACTCGCCAGGACCGTCGCCAAGGCCCTGCTGGTGGTCATCCAGCAGGGGCAGTACGTTCCGCTGGTCGAAGCCGTCATCAACGCCATCCCGCAGGGCTGGTTCAGCGATGACCACGACTACGTGGACTCCTGGTACACCGTGCAGAGGCACACCGCGGGTCAGGTCCGCGGAGCGGCCGGCAACGGCACCCTCAACCTCGCCCCCTTCTACGTGGGCGAGCTCTGAGGATCGGAGGCCCGGGGCCCCGCAGACGCCTGCGGGGCATGACAGGCGATCGTGGAGCCGCACGCCGGAAGGCGTGCGGCTCCACCTGGAGACCGTCGGACGGCCGTACCCCGGACACACGGTGCTCGTGCGAACCGGCCGGTGACGGCCGACGTGTGCGCGGCGGACTCATCGGCTGTTCGCGGTGGCGGCGACGGCGGGGAGGAGGGCGAGGGCCAGGAGCCCGGAGGCGAGCGCGAGGATCGGGAAACCGCCGACGGAGACGACGACTCCGGAGGCGAGTCCGCCGGCGGCCCCCGCGACAGCGATGGAGACGTCGACCATGCCCTGTGCCTTGGCGCGGGTGGCCGGCGGCAGGGCGTCGGTGATCATGACCGTTCCGGAGACGAGGCCGAAGTTCCAGCCGAGGCCGAGGAGGGCGAGCGCCAGGGCGAGCGGGGCGACGGAGTGCGCCGGGGCCGCGGCCGCGGTGAGGCCCGCGGCCAGCAGGGTGAGGCCGGAGGCCGCGGCGACGGTCCTGCGGCCGTACCGGTCGACGAGCCAGCCCGTCAAAGGCGACGGCAGGTACATCGCACCGACGTGGATGCCGATCACGAGGCCTGAAGCGGTGGTGCCGTGCCCGTGGTCGTGCATGTGCACGGGGGTCATCGTCATCACGGCGACCATGACGAGTTGAGTCAGGATCATCGTGAGGGTGCCGAGGACGAGGTCCGGTCCGCGGCCGGCGCCCGGCGCCGGGGCGGTGGCGGTGGTGGCCGTGTGCCGCTCCGCTTCGAGACGGCGGGAGAGGAGCAGGGGATCGGGAAGGAGCCAGACGAGCAGGACGAGGGCGGCCAGGCCGTAGGCGGCGCCGGCGAGGAGGAACGGCCCGGCGAGCGTGGGCATGCCCAGGGTGTCGGCGAGGACGCCGGTGGGACCGGCGAGCGTGGGGCCGACGACGCCGCCGAGGGTGGTGGCGACCAGGACCGTCGAGACGGCCCGGGCGCGATGGGCGGGAGCGGCCAGGTCGGCGCCGGCGTAACGGGCCCGGAGGTTGGCGGCCGTGCCGGCCCCGTAGACGAACAGGGCGACGAACAGGAGCACGGCGCTGCCGGCGGCTGCTGCCGCGACGACGCCGGCCGAGCCGACGGCACCGGTGAGGTACCCGGCTGCCAGGCCTGGTCGGCGGCCGCGGGAGTGGGACACGCGGCCGACGCCCACGGCGGCGAGAGCCGACCCCGCGGTGAACAAGGCGCTCGGCAGGCCGGCGAGGTCGGTCGAGCCGAGCATGTCCTGCGCGAGCAGGGCGCCGACGGTGATGCCGGCGGCGAGGCCGGCGCCGCTGAGGATCTGGGAGGCGACCAGGACGGTCAGGACACGGCGTTGTGCGGCGCAGTCCGGCGGTGCGTCGGTCGGAGAGTCGTGTGCGGTGGTCGTCACAGGGGTTTCCTTACGGGGCGGCCGCAGTTGTGAGGGCGGAGCGCCGGTCCGGTGTCGCGTCATGGAGGCGGGAGCGGACCGCGCGGAGGCGGTCGGGAGCAGGTGAGGCTCGTCGTCGGTCCACCGACGGTTCCGGAGCCGGACGCCGCGTCACCGGCGGCGGATCCGTGCGTACGGGAGCGATGCCTCCGGTCGGGCGCCGGGGGCGGCGCGCCACGGTACGGGGATCCCGCGGTGCGGGACCCGGAGGTCACCGTCCTGTGCGCCGCTCCCGGCGTGCGGAACGTGCGCCGGCAGACCTGGGGTGTGACGCCCGGCCGTCGGGTCAAGCGGTGACGCGGGTTGTCGGTGGTGCCGAGGCCCGCGCGAGGCGCCCGGAGCCGACCGCGGATCGCGGACGTCGGTGCTCCTCGGATCCGGACGTGGCCCGAGCATGACGCACCCCCCGGCCACGGGGCATGAGCAGCGTTTGACCGATTCCGGTCCGCGCTGCCGCCCCGAGGCGCGGCGTCGTGCGCGAAGTTCCCCCACGGAAAACGAATCCGACGAAGCGTCGACTCCGCACCGCTTCCCGGGGCCGCAGGCCGGAGCGCGACCGTGCCTCACCCGCCGTCCACCGCCTACCGCAGTGATCGTCGCGCCGGCTTCCGGACGCCGTCCGTGTCCGGGTTCTCCTCGAGGTGACCGGACACCACCGTGCTCAGGGCCTCCGTCAGCTCCCGGCGGGAACTGACGCCGGTCTTGTTGTAGACGCGCTGCAGGACGTTCTCGACCGTCCTGGCGGACAGGACGAGGTGGGCGGCGATCTGCCTGCTCGTCATGCCCTTCGCCGCGAGGAGGGAGACCTCCCGCTCCCGGCGGGTCAGGGGGGCCGCACCGGGCCACCGCGTCAGCCCCGGTGTCCGGGCCCCTCCCGACCGGTGGCAATGCCACTCACTGACCTGCAACGCCCTGGCCGCGCGCTTCTTGTCGCCCCGGGCCGTGAAGGCCTGCGAGGCAGCCAGTGAGGTCTCCGCGGCCAGCAGATGCAGACCGATGCCGGAGCACGACTCGACGGATCCCATGAGGTCTTCGCCGTTGCGGGCCACCACGGCCGAAGCGATCTCGCTGCGGACCCTCATCAGCGAACCGGGATGCCGGCGTGCCAGCTCGTCGAGTCGCGCGCTCGCCTCGTCGGCCCCGCCCAGACGGACTTTCTCGATGAGCAGCCATCCCTCGTTGGCGTACTGCTGCTTCGCCCGCAGACGCTCGATCGCCTCGTCGAGTTCCCCGACGGCTCTTTCCGGCTCCCCGAGAGCGAACTGCAGCCAGGCTCTGCCGACCGCCGCCACGCTCATCGCCACCTCCACGCCGCGGGTGGGTCGTTCCGCCATGGTCTCCTCGTACCTGGCTGCGGCGAAGAGCGCCTGCTCGGTCTCACCGAGCTGGGCGTGCACCGCCATCAGCCCCGCCCACGCCTGTTCGTGGATCATGGGCTGCCGCAGGCCGTGCGCGGAGGCGACCGCTTCCAGGTACCACGCACGAGCGGCCTTCAGGTTGCCGGCCACCAGTTCGCACCGGCCGAGCTGGCACGCGTGGAGCGACTGCGGCTGCCGCGAGCACGTCTTGAGGGCGTAGTCGTAGGCCGCGCCCGCCACCGCCCGCGCGTCGTCGAAAAGACCGCCCTCGACGTACGCCAGTGTCACCCACGCCGCCGGCAGCGAGTCATGTGTCGGGTGGTCTTGGTGCTTCTCCTCGCGTATGTACTCCTGGTGTTCCGCATGGGCCCGCCGGGCGCACTTCACCGCCTCGTCGCTCCGGCCGCGGAACGAGAGGGCGAGCGACCTCTGCAACAGGGCCCAGTGCCGCACGGGCGGCACCGGGATCCGCTCCACGTCGCGCAGCATCTCCAGCACGTCGCCCGTGGTGTCCGAGTAGAGCCGGATGGCCGCCTCGATGATCTTCAGAACGGGTCCCGCCGCGGGGAACCGCTCGTCCCGCACGGCCTCCGAGTTGATCTCCAATGCCCTCGTCAGTGAGCACTGGCCGTAGAAGGCGTTCTGCGTGCGCAGCATCACGACGGACAGGAACTGCTCGACGTCCGGTGCCAACTCGTAGGCCCGGCCCAGCGCCTCCTCCGCTTCGGAGAAGTCACCGATCTGGTAGTACGCCTCACCCCGCATCGAGGCCACGGAGAAATCGGCTTCGGCCTGCGGAATCGCTTCGAGGAGTTCGATGACCTTCTCGTGGTCGCGGCCGTGCCGCGCAAGTCTCGCGGCGGACAGCAGGGTTGGCGTGCTGGTCGTGCCATCGGCCGCGAGTTCGAAGGTCGCTATTCGCATCGCGTCGTCACGGCGGCGGCGTCCCCGGCGTTTGAGCCAGTTCGCCTGCTCCCGGTAGATGGCCCGCTGCCGCACCCGTGGAATCCGCCGGCGTATCACCTCTCCGTACAGGGGGTGAGCGAGGCTGCACATGTGCCGCTGTCCGCTGTGCCGCACTCGGACGATGCCTTCGGACTCCAACCGGCCCAGGTCGGCTTTCGGCACACCGGATTCCAGGGCCTCGATGTCGAGGGGCTCACAGCATGCCAGCGTTTCCACGAGACTGTGCTCAGCGGGCCCGAGCACATCGAGACGCCGGCTTATCATCCTGGCGAGTGTCGGACTGCTGACTGCGTGTTCCTCCAGCTGCCAGATGGAGCTGACGCGGTGCAGGCTGCCTGCCTTCAGAGCGCCCACGAGGAGTTCTCGGAGCAGCAGGGCGTTGCCGTTCGACAAGCGATGGAACCCGGCGACGGCCGTTCCGCTCACAGGCCCGTCCAGTACGACCCGAAGGTATTGCGCGACCGCCTCCTCGCTGAACGGTTCCAGATGCATCCAGGAGGTGTGCGTGCTGTCCGCCTGCAGGGCGGCGCTGTTGCGGGAGTCGGCATCGTTCGTTCGCACCAGAGCGATCAGGAAGATGACGTCCGCGTCCAGCAGTTGCCGAAGAAGGCTCATGGATGTTCCATCGATGAGATGCAGGTCATCCACCATCAGCACGAGTCTCCGTGCGGCGGGAAGGGGACGCAGTTCGGCGGCCGTGGCCCGGAAGAGCGCCACGGGGTCCTGGAGCACCACGTTCTCGGGCAGGAGATGGGCCAGCGTGGCCAGCGGGATGGCCGCCGACGCCACGGTGGCCACGGCTCGTGCCGTCGGGTGTCCCTGGCGGGCCGCCAGTCGCAGGACCTCCAGACCCAGTCGGCTCTTGCCGACGCCGGAGTCGCCCTCGACGACCAGACAGTTCTGCTGCGGGTCGGCCAGGCATTCCGTGGCGATGGCCAGTTCGTCCTCCCTGCAGACCAGAGGCGGAAGCGATGATTCGATCGTGCGCAGCAGTTCGCTGTACCGCCCCCGTTCCTCGGCTGCCGATGAGACGTGCGGAACACCGGACGTGCGCCGGCGCGTACCACGCCTTTCTTTGCTCGAACGGCCTGAGGAACCGGAGGCGCTCACGTGAAACTCCCTGTTCAAGAAGAACCACACGGCAGTGCCCGAACGTCGAACGACCAGCCATCCGGAGCGGATGAGCAGCGCCCGCAGTGTTCGGAACCTGCGTCAATGGTCATGTTGGTCCGCGTGCAGCGATGCGCGTGCCGGGTATCGGCCCTGTGTCCTCGGTCAGGGCCGGCGTTCAGACAGCGGATCCGTCGATCCGGACCGTGCGACGCCCCGTGCTGACGCCGACCGCTCGCGCCATCGCCTCACCTGCTGCTGACCGCCTGCGTCCTGGGCATGGTCGACCGCTCCCACCCATGACCCGGTACTCCCTTCATCGCCGACGCAGCCGGTTCGGACAGGCCCCCCTGATCCGCGACGGGCACGCTCGCGTGCTCGTCGACGGCGTCAGCGCCACCGGTCGGCGATGACCGCAGGTGCCGCCCGTGCGGTCATTATGCAGGGGGAGCGACCCGGGGCAGCATGAGTGATTGCTACTCATACGCCTGCTCCCCACGCGGTCACGGCGACACCGTCCGGACGGGCCGTGCGCGTGGCGCCGACGCACGGCGGCGGTCCCCGGGCCGGCACCGGCACGCAGGTCCGCCCGCCCCGTCGGCCGCGCCGAGGACGGCGTCGCCCCACCGTCGAGGACCGCTTCCGCGCCGTCCTGAGCACTGCTTACCCAGATGTGCCGAGCACCGGTGACCCAGTCGTACGGCGGGTGCGCCTCCGCCGTGGGGCAGTCCGGCTCGGAGATGTCCACGCAGCTCACGGCCCCGGCCCCGCCGGTCGCTTCGGGCAACGGCAGGCGCGTCGGACCTCGCCTCGAGTGAGCGGACGGCTCCACAGCGCGAACACTTCCCCCACGCCCGTGCAGGTGGGATGCCCGACCGCGACACGTCGGACCCCCTTAGTTTGTTCAAATGAACAGAATGGTGTTAGAAGTAGTGCATGAGCGCCGGAGACCGTCTTGACCTGACCCTGCGGCTTGTCCAGAACGCGGGCAAGCTGTCCGTGTCGGAACTGGCCGAACGTCTCGGTGTCTCGGAGATGACCGTTCGTCGGGATCTGAACGCGCTGGAGAGCCAGGGCCTGCTGCGCAGGGTCCACGGCGGCGCGATTCCCGTGCGCCCGCGGGAGGAGGGCGGGGGCTTCCTCGCCCGGCGCGAGTGGCAGTCCGCGACCAAGGACCGGCTGGGGGCGGCGGTCGCCGCGATGATCGAACCGGGGTCGAGGGTGCTGTTGGATGCGGGCACCACCACGGCTCACGTCGCCGAGCACATGGTGGAGCGCGCCCCGCTCACGGTGGCCGTACTGAGCCTGCAGGCAGCCGAGGCCCTGGCGGACAAGCCGGGCATCGAACTCCTCGTCGTGGGAGGGCGCTCGCGTCCGGGCGAACGCTCACTGGTGGGCCCTCTGGCGCTGCGCACCCTGGAAGCCCTGAGCTTCGACTGCTTCGTCATGTCGATCGGCGGTGTCCATGTCGAACGGGGCTGGACGGAGTTCTCCCTCGACGACGCGGCGGTCAAGCAGGTGGGCCTCGTGCAGGCGGCGCGAACCCTCGCCGTGGCGGACGCCACCAAACTCGGCGTGCGAGCGTTCAGCCGGGTGGCTCCGCTGAACGCGGTGGGAACCTTCGTCACCGATGCCGCGGCGAAGGACGTGCAGACCCATCCGAACGGGCCTCTCACCCTCCAGTCGCTGAGGGAGTCCGGGGTCGAGGTCCACCTGGTGTGACGGCCGCCGACCCGGCTCCGCTCGACCCGTGTCGTGGCCTTCCGCGCTCCGACTGCCGGTGCTCAGGACCGCGCCGGGAAACCGTCGGTCCGGTCGTCGGCGATCAGCTGCCGCAGGGCGTGGGCCACCTGCTCCGGGGCCTGCAGCTGAGGTCCGTGTCCCACGTCGTGCAGCTGTGCGATCCGTACGCCGGGGATCTGCGCCCTGATGAACTCGACGTCCGCGTCGGTGAGAAGGCCGCCGGTCCCCGGGCCGGCCCGGAACAGCGCGACGGGGACGCCCAGCCGTCCCAGCAGGCCGTCGTCCAGCCGCCGGTACGTATGAAGCGACACAGACGGACGAGAGCGTCGCGTCCGTCGACGGCCTGCCGGATCGCGACCTTTCCGACAGCCGTCCGGCGAACCCCGTGCATGGGGGCGCAGACGGCGACATCGCCTGCCGTTGGTCCGGAAGACACGATCGCCGCACACACGCACCGCTTCGCGCACGACGAGGCCGACCGCCCACTCCGATCCGTGCTCGGTGCACCCCGGTCGAAGGCGGAGGCGAGGGACGGTGGGTGCGCACGTGAACTGATTATGATCTTGGTCATGTTTGTGCAGAACTCTGACAAGACCCTTTCCCGCAAGCAGAGGCTTCAGGAGAAGCAGCGCCGCCAGCTGGCGGTGGTCGATACCGTGGACAAGGCCGAGGCGAAGGTCCGCAAGGCGGAGGTTGAACTGGCTGGGGCTGTCGCCGAGGCCGTGCAGGTGTTCGGCGACGAGCAGTCCGCGTCCGAGGGGCTCGATATGCCGGTCGAGGCGGTCCGGCGTTTTCTCGGCATGATGCAGAACGAAGCGGCCGGCGCTGGTGACGTCGCCGGCGCATCCTGAATCCGGCCTGCCGCGGGGCGGCCACGTGCGTGGCCCCGGCCGCCCCGGAGGGCGGCCGAGGCCGTCGTGGGGATGTGGGACTGGCGACCTCGCGTCATCGGTCGTCGCCCGTTCCTCGGCGCGCGGGGCATCGCTGTGACCGTCTGCGGTGACGGATGTCGGCACCGCACCCGTCGGCCCGAAGCCGGGATGTGCGTTTGTCCGCTCCAGCTGCCTTGACGCCGGTGTCAGGCGGCAGCCGGAGGCGTCAGGTCGCCCACGGGCGGGGCGGGCGAGGCCTTCCTGGCGTGGGCAGGCGCCGTCGAAGACGCCGACCCGGACGACGAGGCGGCCGTGCGCCTGCTCGACGCCGCGTACGAGCAGTTCTGCCGGATGGGGATCAAGCGGTCCGGGACGGCTGACGTGGCGCGGCTCGCGGGGGGCGCCCCGGATCACCGTCCACCGTCGTTTCGCCACCGAGGAGGTGCTGGTCGAGCAGGTGGTGCGGGGGAGTTCCGCCGGTACTTTGATTCGACCGGTTCGCCGTCGAGATCCAGGACGCCGGTACGGTCGCCGACCGGGTCGTCCTGGGCTTTTTGAGTTCCTTGCGCGCCATTCGCCCCAACCGTCTCATCGGCGGCCTCATGTTCGTCGAACCGGACGCCGTGGTGCCGTTCATGACCCGCACTTTCAACCGACGTTCCCTGAGAGGTCATTCGGGGTACACCTCCGTCACCGAGGATCCTGGCCCGGCCACACGGGGAGAACGCAGGTGTCAGGGGGAGAACGCAGGTGCCCGAGAACAGCCCCACTGTCGAAGAGCCGCGGTTAACCGTCACCAGGCCACCGCGCCGCCACCCGCGCAGAGCGCTGGCAGCGGCGCTGCCCGTACCGGTCATCGGGCTGGTCCTGCTCGTGGCCTCCGGGAACCTGCTGCTGCCGGTGCGGACGGTGGTCACCATCGAGGCCAAGATGGCCTCCAAGAGGGACTTCTTCCAGGACCCCGAAGTCGAGCGGCTGCTCATGAAGCACGGCTTCCGCATGCGCATCACGAGCATGGGCTCGCGTGAGATCGCCAAGCAGGACTACGACGGATACGACGTCGTCTTTCCCTCCGGCCAGCCGGCCGCCGACCTGATCAGCCGGGAGCGCGCCCGGGCGAACCGTCCGGTGCTGCTGTACCGCCCCTTCGTCAGTCCCATCGTGCTGGCCACCTACCGGGACTACGCCGAGGTGCTCGCGGCGGAAGGCGTCGCGAAGCGCCTGCCGGGTTCGAACGGCCCACCGATGTACTACACCCTTGACATGCGGAAGTTCCTCGACCTCGGGCTCGGCAAGAGGAAGGGCGTCCAGCGCGATCCGGAGGACGGCTACCGCTGGGACGAGATCGACGACAGGAACCACGTCCGCAACGGCAACAAGATCCTCGCCCAGACCTCGGACATCTGCGAGGCCAACTCCGCCGGCACCTACCTCGGACTCGTGGCCTTCGTCGAGCACGGGAACGACGCACCGGACAGCGAGGCCGAGGCCGAGCAACTCGCCCGGAAGATCAAGCCGCTCCTCGTCGAACAGGGCCTGCCGTCCTCCGAACGGGCCGAGACGTATCTGTCCCCCGACGGGCAGGGCATCGCCCCGATCTCGGTGATATACGAGCACCAGTTCCTCGCCCATCAGCTACGACACGAGGCGCAGAAAGGCGAGACCGACGACGAGCGCGTCCTGCTCTATCCGTCCACGCGCTTCGTCACCGAACCCCAACTCGTCGCGCTGACCGGCGACGGCGCGCGGCTCGGCGAACTGGTCAACGAGGACCCCGAACTCCAGCACCGGGCCATGGAGTTGGGCTTCCGGTCCCGCAGCGCCGGCAGCGGTGCGAGCAGCGACGAACTCACCCGGTTCCTCACCGAGCGGCGGATCCCGGTGCCCACCACCTCCTCCGACGACACCCGCGCGGTCCTGCCCAGCCTGCCCCTGCTGGAGAAGATGATCGAGATCGTCGGCGATTGCCCGGACAGGACCGGCAGCTCGTGAGGCGCGGCGCGGGCCTGCTGGCGCTCTGTCTGGCGCTCGTCGCCACCTTCCTCACCGCCTGCTCGGGCGACACCGGCGACGACACGGTCCGGCTGCGCGTCCTCGCCAGCCCCGATCTCGCCGTACTGGGGCCGCTGCTGGGCGAGTTGAAGGACGAGACCGGCGTCGACCTGCGCCTGTACCACCGGGCTGACGCCGAGACGAAGACCCCGGACCGCGACCGGTACGACCTCGCGTGGCTGTCCTCCGACCACTATCTGCGTCTCACCGACGAATACGCGATCCGAGGGCTGCAGCGCACGGTCACCATGACGTCCCCCGTCGTCATCGGCCTGAAGCCGGATGTGGCACGCGAGCTTCGCGCCCGGGTGCCCGGTTCCCGGCTCACCTGGGCGGACATCGCGGACGCTGCCGCCACCGGCACCGTCCGCTTCGGCATGGCCGACCCCCGGCACGCCGGCAGCGGGCTCGCCGCCCTCGTCGGCGTCGCCACCGCCGCGGCCGGCACCGGAGCAGCGCTACGTCCCGAGGACGTCTCCTGCGACCGGCTGCGCGGCTTCCGCTCCGGCCAGGCCCTCACCGCCGACACCGGCCCCGCCCTCGTCGACACCTACGTCGACCACCAGGACGAGGCCAACGCCCTCATCACGTACGAGTCCGATCTGCTCGCCCTCAACGCCTCCGGCCGCCTCGACGACCGCCTGGAGGTCATTCGCCCCGAGGACGGCATGGTCCTGGCGGACTTCCCGCTGCTCCTGCTGAACCCGGCCCACCGCGCCGCGTACGACAAGGTCACGAGGTGGCTGCGGCGCGACTCGGTGCAGCGGCAGATCATGCGGCACACGGTGCGCCGCCCCGTGGCTGCGACGGTCACCCGGGACGCGCGGCTGCGCGAACCGGTCGGCAACGCACTCTTCTACCCCGACCAACCGGCCGTCGTCGAAACGCTGCTGGCGGACTACGGCGACCCCGACCGCCGCACCACGAGCCAGGTGGTCTTCCTGCTCGACTTCTCCGGCTCGATGCGCGGCGCCCGGATGGCCGCCCTGCGCGAGGCCTTCGCCGGACTCAGCGGCGCGGATCCCTCCGCCTCCGGCAAGTTCACCCGCTTCTACCGGGGCGAGCGACTGACCGTCGTCCGGTTCGGCGGCCGGGTGCTGGAGCAGACGACCGTCACCGTCACCGGTCCGAAGGACCTGACTGCCCTCGCCGACACCGTCGCCCGGGGCGGCTACGGTGACGCCACCGCCGTATGGTCCGCCCTCGACCACGGCTACCGTACCGCCGCCCTTGAACTGGCCGCCGACCCCGACCGCTCCGTCTCACTCGTCCTGATGACGGACGGAGAGAACAACGCGGGCCTGTCCTACGCCGAGTTCGCGCGCCGCCACAAGGCGCTGCCCGCCGCCGTGCGCACCGCCGTCCCCACCTACCCCGTCCACTTCGGCGAGGCCGACGCAGGCGAACTGCGGCGCACGGCGGCGAGGACGGGCGGACGGATGGTGGAAGCCGCCGACTCGTCCCTTTCCGAGGCTTTCAAGGAGATCCGTGGCTGTCACTGACGCACTGTGGTGGAGCCTTTGGTGGCCGTGGATGACGGTCTGGCTGGTGACGGTCGCCGGCGCGGTGGTGCTCGCGGTGATCCTGGTGCGCCGTGCCTGGGAGCGGCGCAGGCACCTGCGACGCTGGCAGTCGGCGTACAGCATCTGCCTGTACCTCGACGAGCAGGCCGTGATGGACCTGTACGAACTCGGCAACTATCGGTCCGCGCTGGAGGAGGCCGTCGAGCTGCGGACGAAGGTCGACACGAGTGTCGGCTTCTGGAGCCGGGTGCTGACGTGGCTGTTCCGGTTCCGGCTGAAGCGGGACGTCAGCCAGGAGACGTTCCGCAAGTTCGTGCGCAAGGACAAACCGATCAACGTGATCGGCGTGGTCATGGAGGCCTTCGACCGGGCCGACGCCATCGTCCACGCCGACCTGACCACCCTGACCGTCGTCCCGAACCGGAACCTCGCCGACAACCTGGCCGACGGCCGTGCGGTGACCCTGAGCCGCATCGGCGAGTTCGTCTCGGTCAAAGGCATGTTCTCGCGCGTGCCGGACGTGACGGAGGGATTCGTCCTGCGGGCCGAGTACGGCGACGAGCAGCCCCCCGTTCACATGCGCGTCGTGGCTCCCGGGAACGCGCGCCGCCCCATCCCGGACGGCACGTTCACGGCCCGCTGCCTCGGCAAGATGACCGGTTGGCGGGAGGACACCCGGGAGGTGACGCTGGAGGTGATCGCGATCTTCTGGTGACCGCCGCTCACCAGGAGTCCGGTTCGGCGGGACGCGCAGGGCGCGCGGGTCGGGAGGTCGGGTCACCGGCCCCTTCCGCCGCACCCCCGGCCGCCGGCGATCCGTCCGCGCGACCAGCAGATCCGCGGAGATCTGTCACGGCCTCACCAGCCACGTTCGCACCATGCTCGCCCTCAGCAGGGAACCCGACTTCGAACGGCCGCGGGAGGGTGCCTCGGTCCGCCAGTGGTTCCGGGACGTCGACGCCGCCTTCCACCGCACCCTGCTCGTCGGCTCCCGTAACGAGCTGTTCCTGCACCTCTCCCACCCCGTCGCCGTGGCCCTCAACCACCGCATGGACCGGGACTGGGCCGGCGGCCGCCCGGGACCAGGGCCTACCTGCGGCACGTCCCGGCCGTCTTCGAGGCCGTCCGGGCGGAGTTCGGTCCCGAACTGCCGCTGTTGCACGACGGCCACCACCGCATGACCCCCACCACCGCATGACCCCCACCATCCAGGCCGCCCAGCTCGGCAAGGCGCTGGAGCCCTACGACTTGTTCTGGCTGGAGGACGCCACCCCCGCCGGGGACCAGGCGGCCCTGCGCCTGATCAGCCAGCACACCACCACCCCGCTGGCCGTCGGCGAGGTCTTCAACTCGGTGTACGACTACACCACCCTCGCCCAGCGAGCGCCTGATCGACCACGTGCGCTCCGCCGTCACCCATACCGGCGGCGTCACCGCGATGCGCAAACTCCTCGACCTCGCCGACGTGCTCGGCACCAAGTCCGGCATGCACGGCCCCGCCGACATCTCCACCGTGGGCATGGCAGCCGCCCTGAGCAGCACGGCGGCGGAACCCCGGCCGGAGCCTTCGCCCGCACCGGGCAACGCCTCCTCGCCCTCGCCGCCGGCATCTGGCACGACTGAACCATCGGCGCCGCAGTCAAGCGATCGTTGATCGCCTACGACCACTGAAGACCTCGGACTCGTTCATCCAGCGGGGAGGGACCGTACACCGGGGACGGCTTGCGAGTCGTCCTGTTCCCCCATCCTGCCGGCCGGCCCGGGCTTGCGCTTGACGGGCTGCGGACCGTTCTCGGGCCGGTGTGGAGGGCTTGAAGGCCGGGGCCCGTCGAAGCGCCTCCGCCGATCACGACATCACCACGGAGCGCGTGGTCGGGACGGCGGCGTCGCCGATGCCGGTCGTGAACTTCACGGTGAGACTGTGGGCGCAGGGCAGACTGCCGCCGTTGTGCACCGCGCCCCATGCTGCCGGACGCTCGACGGCATCGTCGTACGCGCAGTTCAGATCCGCACCCTCCGCCGCCCGAGCTGCCGGCACCGGTCAGGGCGGCCGGAACGGCACCGAAGGCGGCGACGGCAGGATGGTGCGAGGCCTCACTCCTCGATCCCCCTGAAACGGTGCGACAGGCGTGCTGTCGACAAGCGTGGCCATACTGTAATATTAATCGCACATAATATTTTCGTATGAACATGAAGGTGGTTGGACTGTGTGAGCTGGGCTGACCCGTCGACCTGCGGAAATGCCGTCACAGTCACATGACATGCCTGTACTAGCGTTCAAGGAGGGGGAACTTGACGCGATGGATGTGTCCGAACGAACAATGCCGATGCGTACGGGAGCGGAGGCCGTGGTGGCCGACCCGGCCGACGCGTCGCACCACGACGCGCGAACCGCGGGTGAGCAGGCGCGCTCCGGTCCGCGGCAATCACCGTGTGCGTCGCCGATGACACGCCCTGACGGCGAACGGGACACCGGCTGACGGTGGCGTCCTCACGGACGCTTGCCGAACGGGGCGTTCAGTCGTTCGCCCCGACGCCCGCGGTCACGCAGCGTCCAGGCGCCCGGCAGCCGGTGGCGCCCGGGGCGGCCGTCCACCCGCATGCCCGCCGCCTCCCTCGGCGCTGCCGGCACGCCCGTCGCCGCACCATGCCGTTCCAGGGGCCGTCGACCGATCGAAGGGGCCGGCCCCCACATCAGCCAACGAAGGAACACGAGATGATTCCTTTGACATTCCCCGGCGCGCCCTCCCGCGATTCCCGTCTGCGTCGGGTGACCGAACCCCGCAGCGAGGCCCCTGGTGACCCGCTGGGCCGGAACGACGAGACCGCGCAGAGCCTGCAGCAAGGCGTGTGTCGCCGAGTGACCGCTCTGATCGGCAGAGAGGAGGAACTGGCGGCCGGTACCCATTGCGTCCTGTCGTACCGCCAGAACTGCTTGGTGATCGCCGGCGAGGCGGGGGTGGGCAAGAGCCGCTTGGCTGCCGCGGTGATGCGAGCCGCCGCTGAGCAAGGGCACCCCACCGCGCGGGCACTCGCCACGGACGTGACGCGCACCATACCGCTCGCGGCGCTGGCCCACCTGCTGCCGGACCCGTCGCCCTCTTCGGACGTCGGAACCCTCGTCCGGGAGGCTGCCGCCCACATCGGCGCGGGCGGCAGGAGGCGGCCCGCGCCCGTCGTCCTGGTGGAGGACGTCCACCACCTCGACGAGATGTCGGTCGCGCTCTTGCGCGGACTGGTCGAAACCGAGGCCGTCAGGCTGGTGGCGACGGTCAGGGACGACGAGGACAGGAACGGACTGGTGTCCGACTTCTCACGGCCGGGCGAGGGCCTGTACTTGCGCCTGGGACGCTTCGACGAGGAGGACGTGTCCTCCTATCTGAGTCACGCCCTGCAGGGCGAAGTGAGCGATACCGCGGTGACCGAGTTCGCACGCCTGTCCGCGGGGAACGTCATGTACCTCAAGGAGTTGTTCGTCGGCGCCGTCCGGAGACGGCAGTTCGAGAAGGTCGCCTCGGTCTGGGACATCACCCAGGTTCCCACCGGTACGCCCCGGCTGAGCCAGGTGGTGCACCGGCGCATGGCTGCGCTGGGAAACGAGGAGCGCGACATCGTGGAAACACTGGCCTGCTGCGAGTTCCTCGACTTGTCGGCCCTGGAGGGGACGGGGGCGAAGGAATCCCTCGACCGTCTGATAACCGCCTCCCTCGTGCAGGTGCGCCGGACGGGCAGGAGAACCGTGTGCGCACTGGTGCACCCTGTGGTCGGGCAGGTGGTCCGGGAACGGCTGCCTCATGTACGCCGACGCGAGATATACCGGCAACAGGTCCGGCACATCAAGGGAATGGGGGCCCGGCGTCGTGAGGACGTGGTGCGCATCGCGACGTTCGAGGTGGCCGCGGAGGGGGAGACGGACTCGGCCACCTTGGCGGCCGCCACGCGTTTCGCGCACGAGGCGAGGGCCGCGCACGAAGTGCTGGAGTTGCTCGAGGCGGTGCCGCCCGGTTTCGGTGAGTTCGACACGGCGTTGCTGCGGGGCGAGGCCGCATGTCTCACAGGGAACTTCGATGAGGCCGAGGGTTCGCTGAGGCGGGCGGAGGAGCTGGCGACGACGGACGAGCAGGTTCTGCCGACAGTCATGCTCCGCACATGGAACACCTTGTTCGGCAAGGGGACGCTCGCCACGGCTCTGCGACTCAACGGGAACGGACGGCTGAAACTGCGGTCACCGGCCTCCCGGCGCACCCTGGACGTCAATGACGCCGCACTCCGTACATGGCGCGACCCGGCCGGCCGGGTCCTGGAAGACCTGACCGACGCGGAAGGCGTCGCGACACCCCGGATCAGGCACTGGGTCCTGCTGTACCGGTCGCTTGCCCTCTCGCTCCTGGGCCGTACGGCAGCCGCTGCGGACAGCGCGATGCTCGCATACGAGGTGCGCCGTCGCGCCCGCCCCGAACCGGACGGGAGGGAGCAGGCCGTCGACCTGTCGATGGTGTGGCTGGTCTTCGCTCACATGGAAGGCGGAGATCTTCGCCGCGCTCGTGAACTGGCCCGACGAGCGCACCACCTGGCCGCCGAACACGGACTTCCCGGGCGTCAGGCGCTGCACGCCTGGCTGGTGGGGAGGTGCGAGCTGATGGCGGGGCGTCTGCGGGAGGCCAGGACCTGGCACATGAAGGCACTGACCGCTGCCCAGGGACCGGAGCGGCAGTTCATCGGACAGCACGTATGGGCCGGATTGACCGCCATCCACGCACAAAGCGGTGATCTCGACGCCGCCAGGAAGGCCGCCGCGCGGTACGACGACCTCGTGGCGTCCCCGGCTGATCGGGACGTCCTCTTCGCGTCAGCCACCGCGACGGTCGGACGGGCCTGGCTCCTCCACGCCTCGGGGCAGCCGTTGGACGCCCTCCACACCCTGGACCAGGGCATCGGTGATATGCGCGAGGCGGAACAACGCGTCAACGAGAGCTGGCTGCTGACGGAACGAGCTCGCCTCGGTGGCCTGACCGGTGTCCGTGACCGTCTGGTGGAGTTGTCGAAGGAGTCGGACGGGCGACTCGTCGGCGTGCGGGCCCGGGTCGCCGCGGCGATGCACTCCAGGCAGGGCGACGAACTCATGCGTGCAGCGCTGTCGTGTGCCGAGACGGGAATGCCGTTGCTGGCCGCGGAGACGGCGCTTGCCGCCTCCCATGCGCACGCGGCGAGGGGGGACCGGGACAGTGCGACGAAGGCGAGTCGTTTCAGCGCTGCTCAAAGGCGACAGTGCGGCGATCCGCGCACACCCGGCCTGGTGGTCTGGCCGGGGACCACTCCCCTCACCCCCCGTGAGAGGGAGATCGCGCTGCTGGCCGTGACGGGCCTGACGAACAAGGAGATCGCCCGGCATCTCGTCCTGTCGGTCCGCACTGTCGAAAACCTCCTCCAGAAGGTCTACAACAAGACGGGCCTGAATTCACGTCGGGCACTGGTCGAAGCGAACCCGCACTCGACGGGCCCGGGGGACGACCGCCCGGCCGGACGCACTGAGCCCCTTCCCGCCCGGGGAGGGAGCCGGTCGGTACGTGTGCAGCCTGCTGTCGCAGGCGTCGGGACATTGCGGCGGTGACCGGTTCCGCACCGCCTCGACTGCTTCGCCCTCATGCCCCGAAGCCTGGAGACCTCGTCGTCGCATCGCTGTCCGGTCCGCTCCATGCCGCTTACGAGCACGGTCTCGCGCAGGCGGTGGCCGTGTGCTCGAGCGGACGGGATTCCGCGTGCGTCGGGCACCGCTCCTCAGCCCGGGCGGCGCCATGGGCGGGGCGCGGCTCGGCGGCGGACGCCGCCGAGGGGCTCAAGGGACTGCTGCGTGATCCTCAGCCGTGCGTGATCACCGCGCATGACGGCGGCCGGACGGCGCTCGGTCGCCTCGACCCGATCGGCGTCGCGGCGGTCGCGGCCGGCCCCGAGCCGATCCTCGGCCACAGCGACATCTCGCTGCCGCACCTGCTGCTCTGTGCGCGCACGGGGCAGGTCGGCTTCCACACCGACCCGGCCGTGCCCGGACTCGGCGGTGCGCGGCCGACTGCGCCCGCAGCACGCCGAGCGGAACTCGAGAGGTTCTGCTCGGCGCTGCCGACCGGCGACGAGGCGATCGGTGCGCTGCCCGCCGCCGCGTCGTGGGAATGCCGGTGTCCTGGTCCGCGCAGGCCGGTCGACCGGCGGCCTGCTCAATCGCATCGCGCCGGCGCGGGCGACGCGTGTGGCGCATGAACCGGCCGGAGGCCCGCTCGACGATCCGGCGTCGGCCCGTGCCTCGGTCGCCGGGAAGGCCGGGAGCAGTCCGAGGACGTCGACACCGGGGCGGGTTTCGCGGCCTGAGCCCTTCTCACCTGCGCCGATCCCCGGGCGGCCGCGTACCCGGCGGCGGAGGTCCTGATGCTCTGCGCGTCGAGCACGCGGGCACCCGGCTCGGCGTCCCTCGATGTTCGGAGGGCGTTCACATGCGGCACCGGATCACCTCGGGGCTCGGGCCGGCTGTGATCACGGCGCGGAGGGGGAACGCGATGAGCAACGCGACAGCGACCAGGAGCCCGCTTGCCCACAGTGGCCCGAGATCCCCTGCCGTGGTGCCGAGGGTGGTCGCGGCGATGAGGGGACCGACGGCGGCGCCGACGTTGAGCGCGACGGTCGCGTAGGAGCCCGCCATCGTGGGGGCTTGTGCCGCCTCGTGGAGGACCCGTGTGATCAGTGTGCTGCCCAGCGCGAACGACAGTGCGCCCTGCACGAACACGAGGGAGAGCAGAGCGACCGGCCTGTCGGCCAGTACGGCCAGGGCCGGCCAGCCGATGAGCAGCAGCGGACCGCCGGCTGCGAGGACTGGGGCGGGGTGCTGGTCGGACAGCCGGCCGGCGACGGTGACGCCCACGAAGGAACCGGCGCCGAAGAACACCAGAGCGACAGGGACCCACAGCTCGCCCAGCCCGGCGGTGCCGGTCACAAGGGGAGCGAGGAAGGTGAAGCCGGCGAAGGTCGCCGCGTTCACCAGTGCGCCGAGCAGCATCACCAGGAGCAGTCGCGGCCTGGTGAGCTGGGCGAGCTCCGTCCGCAGGGCCGGCCCGCCGGTCGTCTCTTCCTGCACGCGTCCTGCCGGGACGCCCCTCAGAATGCCGAGAGCCGCGGGCAGGCAGAGAGCGGCGACGGCCCAGAAGGCGGCCCGCCAGCCGAGCACCGCGCCGAGTACCGACCCCCCGGGGACCCCGGCGATCGTGGCCACCGTCGTGCCTGACAGCAGCACGGCCAGCGCACGTCCCTTCCGGTCGGCGGGGACCAGTGTGGCGGCAGCCGTCAGGGCGACGGCGAGGAACCCGGCGTTCGCGAGCGCGGCGACGACCCGGGTGGCGAACAGGACCGGGAAGCTGGTGGTGACGGCGCCCAAGGCGTGAGCTGCCGCGAAGACGAGAACGAACCCGAGCAGGCTGGAGCGCCTGGGCCAGTTGCGGGCAAGCGCGGCCACCAGGGGGGCACCGACGATCATGCCGACCGCGAAGGCCGGGGTGAGCATGCCTGCTGCCCCGACGGTGATGTCGAGACCCGAGGCGATGTCCGGCAGGAGGCCGGCGAGCATGAACTCCGAGGTGCCCATGGCGAAAACGGCCAGGGCGAGCAGATACAGCGGGAAAGGCATCGAGTGGCTCCGAGGCGAGGAGAGGCACGAGAAGGTCATCTCGTCACCGCGGCCAGCACCGAGCGCGCACTCGTCCCACCGCGCGATGCGGCGCGACGGCAGGGCTATGGGTTCAGGGGCTCAGGGGGCTGACGGCGTGACCGAAAGCCCCCACTCTGTCCGACTCAGGACTCGACATGGCCCGCACGCTACCCGACCGGCGCCCGTCGGGGCATCCCGGTTTCACCGGTGCCGGCCCTTGCCGCCGACGCCATGTCCGCAACGACCGGCCGTCGTCCTTGAGATGCGCGTCGCCGGTGACGACTTCCCTGTCGCGGAGGAAGGCGAGGCCCGGCGCGGGCAGGACGTACCGCTTGCGGGCCCGTTCCGGCGCGGGCGGTACGGCGCGGCGTACGGGCCGGTTATGCCGCCCCTGGGTGATCGTCGAAGCGGTGACGACGGCCACGTGAGGAGGCGGTTGCTCCCCGCACGGTCGACGGTGTTGCGGTGCGGGCCCGGGCGGCTCCGGCCGCGGTCCTGCCCTTCTGATGGCCTGCCGTGCGGTGCGGCCGACGCGCAGGATGCCCGGGGGCGTCACGACCCGGTGTGCGCCGGACGGCGCTCGCGACCGCCGGGATGCCGGTGCCGCCAGATCCAGAAGACCGCACACGACAACAGGGCCCATCCGCCCAGCACCAGGAACGGGAACGCGTGCTGGTGCCCCTGGAAGTACACCGCCGTGTGCTGCGCGTTGACCGAGGCGCCGGGCGGCAGCCACCTGCCGATCTCGCCGAGCGGGGACGGCAGCAGCGGCCAGGACACCGCGCCGCCGGACGAGGGGTTGCCCAGCAGGATCATCAGCCCCCACGTCGGCAGCATCGCCCAACGCCCGACCAGGGTGTTGAACATGGTGAAAACCATGCCGCTGGCGAACAGGGTGAGCGCCAGGATCAGCCACGACTCCACGAACGGCAGATCGAGCGCGCCGAGCAGCCAGTCCACGGTCGCGGCGATGGCGAATCCGCCGAGCAGCGCGTAGGCGAGGGTGAACAGGATGCGTTCGAAGGGCGTCAGGGAGCGTGCGTGCACGCTGAGCTGGATCGCCCCGACGAAGCCGATGATGACGGCGGCCAGCGAGATGTAGAAGATCGCCAGTCCGCGCGGATCTCCCTCCTGCAGCGGATTGAGGTCCCGGACGGTGACCTCGACGCCGGTCTCCTCCCCCACGGTCGGCGCCGTGTCGGCCAGCACCTCCGCGACCGAGGCCCCGGAGGCCCCCGACAGGTCGACGACCACGGTCCTCCCGTCGTCGCGGATGTCGAAGATCGCAAAGACCTCCTGGTCGTCCATGGCCTGACGGGCCCCGGCGACACTGTCGTACGCGTGCACCTTCACGGACGCGTTCAATGCCTTCTCCATGCCGTCCAGAAAGGCCTGCCCGCGGGCTTGTTCGTACGATCCGACCACGGCCGTGGGGATCGAGTGCGGCGTCGGATCGGCCATGGAGTAGGTGTACGAGCCGGCGAAGAGACCGGCCGCGGCCGCCAGGATGAGCACGAGTACGACGGCCGGCCACAGCGGTGACTGCCGGAACCCGGACCACCGCTGTCCGCGCGTCGGTGGCTGGACGTGGGCACCATGGGGCATGTCGGACATGACCAAGAGATTCCCACAGGCAGGGTGAAAGAGCATCGAAAGCGGGGAGGGTGTCGTGGAGACGTCCTTCCGTCCCGTCTCGGCCGGCAGCGCTCTCGTGCAGTGGGCGGGGGAGGCCTCCGGGGAGCTCGGTCTGGAAGAGGTCGACTACCGGGTGCGCTACTGCGCCCAGGGCATGGACGAGGTGCACCGCCAGGACGCCCGCCCGCGGCGCCGGGCACACGCCGATGCCCGAACCCATGTCGCTCCCGCGGATCACAGGTCCCGCGGTCGCCCTGGTGAAGGCACCGAGCCCTCCCGCGCCGCCGACACCGCAGCCCGGGGGAGCGGTGCCGTACACGAGGGGAGCCGTGCACGGCGAGCCGGACCCGTTCCTGCGGATGTCCCAGCCCCGCATGGCCCTGCCCGTACTGCTCGGCGCCACCTGGAGCCCGACCCGCTCCAGGCGGCCCTGGACGCGGTGTACGCGCCCGTGGCCACCTACGGTGAGGATGACCGTACGTTCCTGCGGGAGATCCGGTCCGAGTGCCAGGAGAGGTGAAGCGAGAGGCCGGCGGAGACCTCACCGCCGGGTTCGTCCCGTCCCGCCGCCCCCACCGAGGACCGGACGGTGCCCGCACGGCAAAGGCCGTCGCGCCCCGTGGCGCCCCGCCGCCCGGAATCCGTCCCACGTCCCGTGGCGCGTGGTCCCGGAGGGAGCGCGGGCCGGATCCGGCCGTCCGGTGTCAGAGGAGCACCGGTGTCCGGCAACCCGTCTCCGTTCTGTGCCTTGCGCCCTGACGGGGGTAGACGACGACCACAGCTGGACGTCGATCACCGAGGGAGACGGATCATGGACAAGGGCAAACAGATCACGGGGGCGGCCCGCGAGGAGCTCGCGCGGGAGATGAAGAAGCAGTACGAGAACGGCCTGTCCCTACGGGCCATCGCCGAAGTGCACGGACGGTCGTACGGGTTCGTCCACCGGGTGCTCACCGAGGCGGGGGTCCCCCTGCGCAGCCGAGGCGGGGACCGTCCGCGCCGGCGGCTCGAGGAGGCCGGCCGTTCACAGAGGTGACGGCGGCCCTTCCTGCGGGAAGTGGCCGACCTCTCGGCCGCAGGACACGGCGGAGCGTGCGACGGAGGGTTCAGGGACCGGTGTGCGGGGGGCGGGCTCTCCGGCCGGCGCACCGGAACCCTCATCGCCGGGCCCCGGGAGGCCGGCCGGACGGGAGGACTGCCGCACCGGTCCCCCACGACGTCGGCCGCGCTCGCGCCACCGGTGAGGCGCACGGTCGGCCCTCCCCTCGCCGCAAGGACACCGAACCACGGCGCCTCACCGGGTGAACGCGCTCGGAGGGGTGCCGGCCCTTGCCGAGGCGGGTCCCGGCGAGCGGACGTCCCGTCAGGGGGTGGCACGGTGCCCGTCTCTCCCGCGTCCTGGCCGCGGGGATCTCCCGCTCGACCGCCTTTCGGCTGCTGACCCGGCTACCACTGCCCGCACCACGAGTGCCGAAGGGCCTCGGCGTGGACACGACTTCGTGCTCGGGCGGTTCCACCGGTATGCCGCCGTTCCGGCGGATGCCGGGATTGGTGAGCGGATCGACGTGCTGCCCGGCCGGAGTGCGGACACGCTCGGACGCCGACTGCGCGAGCACCCCGGCGCCGGGACGGTCCGCAGGCGGCTCGGGCCGGCCTGCGGCACGCCGCGCGACCGCTGCCGGTCGCCCGGGTGGCCGAGGCGTCCGGCTGCGCTACGGGGTCCCTCCGCGGGACCACCGAACGGCAGACGGGGTCACTTCTTGACCGCGACACCGCAGACGGAGACGTCGGCCGTGTCCTCCTCGGCCCGGCCGGCGTCCGGGCGCCAGGCGGCCGTGGGCACGACCCCCGGCTCCACCGGCTCCAGCCCGGCGAAGAAGGAGGCGATCTCCTGCGGTGACCGCAGGTGGTAGGTGTTGGCCGACTGCCCGTTGTAGACCCCGACCGCGGTGCTGAGTGCCTCGTTGGTGTTCGTGCCGTCACTCAGGGCCAGGTAGCTGCCCGGGGGCAGGGCCGACATCAGCGTGCTCACCAGGTCGGCGGGGCGCTCGGCGTCAGAGATCTGCCCCATGATGCCCAGCATGGTCAGGGCGACCGGGCGGCTGAGGTCCAGGGTCTTCGCCGCTTCGGCGAGGATCCGTTCCGGATTCCTGACGTCGGCGTCGACGTAGGCGCAGGCGCCCTCGACGCTGCTGGTGAGCAGGGCCTGCGCGTGCACCAGGACGAGGGGGTCGTTGTCGACGTACACGATGCGGCTCTCCGGAGCGATGCGCTGGGCCAGTTCGTGTGTGTTGTCGGCGGTGGGCAGTCCGGTGCCGATGTCGAGGAACTGGCGGACACCGGCCTCGCCCGCCAGGAAGCGTACGGCGCGCGAGAGGAACCTCCGCTGCAGCCGCGCGACGGCGGCGAACTCCGGGAAGGTCTTCAGGATGATCTCACCGGCCTCGCTGTCGACGGGGTAGTTGTCCTTGCCTCCCAGCAGGTAGTTCCAGACACGGGCGGAGTGCGGGCGATCGGTCCGCAGCCTGGCCCTGACTTCTTCACGCGGATGAGTCATGGGGAAAGCTTCACACAGAGCTGTTGCTCGGTGGACCGACTACCGTGACACCGGGCCGGGCCCGGGCCGGTGAGCGTCACCGAGGCCGCGGCGACCCGCGGTGGCCGGACCTGCGAAGTGCTGTGCGGGGCACGGGAAGCGGCGTGCTCCACGTACCGGCCCAGCCCGGGCCCCTCGTGCCTACGGCAGGGCTGCCTTCGTTTTGTCTAGACCTCTTTCATCTGGGCCCCTGCCCCGCCCGTGATCTGCGGACGGCGTTTCCCGCTGTTCTGAGTACTTCGCGTTTCCTCGGATTCCCTTGTCCGGCAAGGCTGGAAGCAGCGCGTCCGCATGCAGGACCGGAGTCCGTCCAGACGAACCGCTCCCGCCTCCTCGCTCCTCCTCGCTGTGATCGCTGCGAGCGCGACGGGCGCCGTGGGCGTGACGGCCGCTCCCGCGGTCGCACACGGGCGCGACAACCGCCTCAAGAAGATCATTTCCACGACGAGCATCGAGGCGAAGATCGGCCAGCTGTTCGTGCCGTACTTCTACGGTATGTCGGCGACTTCTCCCAGCCGGTTCGACCGGGACCGCCGCCTCAGGGAACTCGGCGTCCGCACGGCGGCCGAACTCATCGCCGAGTACCCCATCGGCGGTGTCAGCTACTTCTCCGGCTGGGCGAACGACATCCGAGACCCCCGTCGGATCGCTGACTTGACGAACGGGATGCGACGGGCGTCACTCGCCCGCCCCGCCCCGCCCCGCCCCGCCCCCGCCCCTGATCTCCATCGACCAGGAGCGCGGGGCCGACGTCCGTATCGGCAGCGGTGCCACCCGGCTGCCGGGCGCGATGGCGCTCGGTGCGGGCCGCTCGCCCTCCGACGCGTGCACCGCCGGGTGGATATCGGGCACCAAACTCGCCGCCCTGGGCATCCGTCAGAACTTCGCCCCGGTCGCCGACGTCGATCCGGCCGACCCCGCCTTCAACGTCCGTCCCTTCGGGGCCGGCGCCCGCGGGGCCGGTCGCACGGTGGCGGTCCAGGTGACGGGTTGTCGGCAGACCGGCGTCGTGGCTTGTACCAGGCACTTCCCGGGCCACGGTGACACCGGGGAGGACAGCCACACCGGACTGCCCGTGATCACCCACACCCGCGAGGAAGGGGACCGCATCGACGCCCCGCCCTTCAAGGCCGCGATCGCCGCCGGTGTCGACTCGATCACGACCGCGCACCTCCAGGTCCCCGCACTCGACCCCGGCAACGAGCCGGCCACCCTGTCGCCCACGATCCTCCAGCGCGTGCTGCGTGACGAACTCGGCTTCGACGGCGTGATCGTCACCGACGCCCCCAACATGCGCGGCGTGCGCACCGAGTACGGCGACGACCGCGTGCCCGTCCTCGCCCTCAAGGCCGGTGCCGACCAACTGCTGTTCCTCCCGGACATCGGAGTCGCCCACCACGGCGTCCTGACCGCCGTCCGCAGCGGGGAGACCACCGAGGACCGGCTCGACGCCTCGGTCCTGTGCATCCTGCGGCTCAAGGACGAGGCCGGCCTGTTCAGCGGCAGCCCCTACGTCTCCCCGAAGGAGGTCGGCCGGGTCGTCGGCGCCCGCAATCACCGGCTCGCCGCCGCCCGGACCACCGAGCGCACCACCACCCTGCTGGTCGACGAGGACGAGGCGCTCCCGCTGCGCCGCCGGCAGAGGAAGTTGCTCGTGGCCGGCGCCAGCCCGGCCTTCCCGACCGACGACACCCGCACCACGGTGCCCGAACTGGCCAAGGTGTTCGACGAACTGGGCTACAGCACCGCCCACCTCGCCACCGGCCGGGTGTCCGACGCGGCGAAGATCGACGAGGCCGTGGCCGCCGCCCGGGGACGGGGCGCGGTGGTGGTCACCACCGACGACGTCGACGCCGCCGGCACCCAGCGCATCCTGGTGTCCCGGCTGCTCGCGACGGGTGCCCCCGTCGTCCACCTTGCGGTGCGCAACCCTACGACATCTCCCACCGCGGCGACGTCCCGGCCTCACGCGTCTCCTACTGCTGGACCGAGGCCGAACTGCGCGCCGCCGCCGGGTGATCGCCGCTCGGGTCGAGCCGCGCGGCAAGCTGCCCGTGCCCATCCAGTGGGCCGACGACCCGCCCAGGGTCCTCTTCCGCTCCGGGCACGGCCTGTCGTACGACGACTGACGAACGGGTTCACCGGTTCCGTCCGGAACCGGAGCTCACGCGGTGTGTGGGGCGTACCGGTCCGGCGAGGGTGACACGGTGGCATCACCGGCAGGGGCGCGTGGTTCTGTACGCGGGGGCCGGCAGCGATTGTCGATGGTTTCGGGTAGTTTTTCGCGATCAACCAGTTCGGAAATGTCGATGAGAACGGGCAACGGCCCCGGGGTTCCGACCGCTCTTGAACCCGCCCGCTCCGAGGCCGTGATCCACCCCGCTATGACCGACCTGATGGCCCGCCGCCTCACCGGCGGAGCCACCATCTCGTGGCGCGACGCGGTACAACCGGATGAAATGCCAATTACGGGATGAAACATCGGGAGGAAGCGACCTCTGAGAGTGCTTGCCCCCGCCATCGCTCAAATGAAGTCGGAGGCGTGACCGTGCGCCCAGTGGCGGAAGGTGCGAGCTGGAGCTCCCGTTATCCGGTCGAGTGTGAGGTAGGCATCGTCGTCCGGGACGCTCGTGTCATGGGGTTCATCTGTGATGCCTTCGGCGCCGTCGTAGCTTTCGAAGCCGAACAGGAAGTCTGCGTTCGCGGCCGCGAAGCCCCCTTGGGCTCGGTAGAAGCCGCGGGCTTGTTCGGCGGAGACCTCATCGAGCGTGATCTGTTCCCCGATCGCTTCTGCGATCGCTGCAACCTGTTCGCGTTTGGTGAGACTTTCCGGTCCGATGATCGTGTCGATCCGTCCGCGGCGGCGTGGGTCGAGCAGGTTGGCCAGGACGACGTCGGCAACGTCGGCCTCATGGATGGGGTGCCCGATCTGATCAGGAAAGGGCTCCACAGCTCGGCGATTCGCCTTGATCGCTGGTCCCCATATGAGGAGAGAGTTTGTCGCGAACTCGCCGGGACGCACGATGCTCCAATCCAGTCCCGAGTCCATGACGGCCTGCTCGACGACGGCGTTGTACGTGGTGTCGTAGCCGGCCGTTACGGCGGCGGAGGAGACCACCACCACGTGCTCGACGCCCGCCTGCTTTGCGCGAGAGACGACCGCCTCAACGGTCTCAGGGACCGCGATCAGGACGAGTTGCGCGGCACCGTCGAATGCGTGCCTCAGCGTGGACGGGTCGTCCAGGTCGCCGAAGACCACGTCCGCACCATCCGGGAGTGCGGCACGTTGCGGGTGTCGCGACATTCCGCGCACTGTGTGACCGGCATCAAGCAGCCCTGCGACGACCAGGCGGCCGATCGCCCCAGTGGCCCCGGTGACGACAATGGGAGAGATATTCTTTAAATGATACATTAATTCTCACTGTAAGACGTCGACGTATCATGATGCAATGGACCTCTCCCCTCAGCGTGCAGGGTGCTGAACGCGCACGATCCGTTGCCACCGGATGTGCGACAGGGCCGTTGAACCGGCACACCCTCCGTCGACAAAACCAGGCGCGGGTGGGACTGCTCCTCAGGGGTGGGCGCGGACGCCGACGCTTCCGGAGGCGGTGAGGCTGCCGCCGGTGACGCGGCCGGCGGCGTCCGAGGCGGGGGAGGCCACGGCTTCGGCGATCCGCCGTCCGGCCGCGACACGCCGTCCTTCCCGAGCATGTTCGTCCGTACGCGTCCGAGCACATCAGGGCGGGTGCGCCGACACGCAACGCCATGGCAGGAAAACCGCTGCGCGGCCGGCGAGAGGGTGTCCCCTGGTGGACCGACGTCCTTCGAACGACCGGAGCGGACAGCCGTGATGACCACCTGCAACGAAACCCCCACCGAGCGCGTCCCCGGACGGGCCTGGACCGTCCGGATCACCGGACACAGCGACCGCTCCGCCACCGTCTCCTGCAGCACCCCCGCCTGCCGGATGCCGGCCCGCTCCAAGGACCTCGCGGCCCTGCGCGCGTTCGCCGCCCGGCACGCCGCCGCCCACGCCAAGGCCGCCACCGTCCGCCCCCATGCCTGGTGCCACTGCGGCTCTCAGGGCTGCGCCGCCCACCCCGAGACCGCGGCGCACTGCGCGGGCGCCGTGCTGCTCGTCCTGCGCCACGACCCCACCGTCGGCCGCGTCTGGAACGTCGAGGAGGTCTGTGAAACCTGCGCACCACTCCTGCCGAACGTCACCGTCCTCGCCCGCGCCACCCGGCCCCGACGCCCCACCGCCCAGCCCACCACTGCGGTACCGGCTGCCCGGCCGGCCGTTCCGGGCGGCTTCTCCTCACCGGCCACCGGTCCCGCCGAGGCCGAGAGCCGGACCGCGACCGCGCGACGATCCCGCCGGGCGCCGCAGCGCGCCCGCCGGCGCCCGGGCCGGAACCGCTGACCGCCCGGCATCCACTTCCCGCCACACCGGACCGGGCGTTCAGGGAGCGTGCGCAGGCTCGCCAGGGCGCGCCTCGCCTGCTTTCAGGAAGCGGCGACTGCACCGAGCCGTGCGTCTCGGCGCGACGGTTCGGGCTTGCCACCCCCTGGCGGGCCGCACGGAACTACGGCACACCGGGACGTCCCCTCTTCAAGGCATGTCGCTGGTAACCGCGCGCGGTTCCGGCCGTGGCAGCGGTCCGGCGACCGCCCCGTCTGCCTCAAGGCCGTAGCGTCCGTCCCCTTGCGGCAGGGTGACAAAGAGCCCGGCGTCGACGGCCTGGCGGCCGGTCAGTTCAGGCTTCTCCGTTCCGCGACATCCTTCCGCAACACCGCCGGCCGCTCCGGGACATCGGTGTGCCCGGCGTCGGTGACCGGGCGGATGAGCCGTCCGGCGTCCTCCTGTGCCCCGGTTTCCTCCCGCGTCGGCCTCGACCGCACCGGGCATGCTCTTCCGAGCCGTCTTCCACGCCCTTCGCCCCCGGCAACCCGTCCCAGCGCCACCCGGACACGGAGCGGGCCGGGCGGCGGGCGGCCCGGCCCGCCGTACGCGGAACGGCACCCATGAGAAGGGAACTCCCTGGCCGCCGGAGCGCGGATCAGGCCGCCGCGGCGCGGAACGCGCTGGGACTCAGGCCCTTGTGGCGTTTGAACGCGGCACTGAAGCCGAAAGCGTCGGCGTAGCCGACGGACCTTCCGGTCTGGGCGATGCTGAGGTCGGTGTCGGTCAGAAGCGCCTCGACCTCGTCCATGCGGCATTCCGTGAGGTGGGCGAAGGGCGGGCGGCCCATCGACTTGGTGAAGCGCCTGGTGAACAGCGCCCGGGAGACGCCGGCTCGCGCGGCCAGCGACGCCGCCGTCCAGGCCTCGGCGGGCCGGTCGTGGAAGGCCTGCAGGGCGCCCGCGGACCGCGCACGGCCGGACGCACCGGCTGATGGCCCCCGGGCGCAAGGGCAGCGTGGCGTTCCGCAGCGCCTGTCCGAGCCCGGCCCGGGTCGGCCGGCTCTCCAAGAGCACCGTCCGCACGGGCGGGAGACTGTGAGGGCCGACCGTGCGGGACCAACGCCGCCGGCGCCCCCATCCGCGGACCCGGAGCGGTCGCCGGCCTCGCGGAGATCCGGCCGGCCCGTCAGACGGTGTTCCGGGTCCGGCAAGCCGCTGACGCCGTGGGCGGTCATCCGCGAGGCCCTCCCGCACCAGCGCACCGCCCCTGCCCCGCGGCCCGTGCCGTGCGGGAGCGGCCGCAGCGCCTGTCCGAGCGCGCCGAACTGCCCGACGTCGCCCTCCGGGCCATGTCGCCGCAACCCCACCCCGCACCCCGGTGGGGCCGGCGCTTTCAGCCCGTCCACTCCTGCGGTCTCATGCCCGATGCGGTCCTGCGGGAGAACCTCATCGGCGTGTCCCGCGTTGAAGCAGTCGACGAAGCCGAAATCGTCACCGACGTCTTCGCGTGAATCCTCGCCACGGCCCTGCCGGGCGACGAACCGCCGGCCCCGTGGACCGAACCGGACAAGAGATCGAGAGCATAGGAGATGCGGACATGGCGGTGGAGGCCGACACTCAGCGGGGGAGCGTCGCGGGGCGGGTGTGGACGGTCCGGCTGGACCCCTGCGGCCGCCCTTCTGCCGGCGCGGTGAAGCTCTCCTGCTCCCGCCCGGCCTGCGCCGATCAGCGCTTTCCCGAGGGCGCCGCCGCAGGGCGCAGAGCCGCGATCGGGCACGTCAACCAGCACCTGGCCCGTATTCGCGAGGGCGGCGGCCCGCGCGGCGGGGCGTGGTGCGCCTGCCGCGCCGCCGACTGCGCCTGGCACACCCCCGCCCCCGCCGCCGGAGGGCGGGCAGGAGCAGGATCGGCCGCGGGGGCGGGGCGGTGCGGCGGCCCGGTGGTGCTGACGGTGTACGCGGACCGTGCCGGAAGGCTGTGGCGGATCGCGGAGACGTGCGCGCGCTGCGCGGCCGCCACCGGCGACTGCCGCGTCCTGGACACCGCCCCGGCCGGAAAGGGCCGGACAGCGAGGGCGCCGGCCGCGCAGCAGGAGGGCACAGGCGGCGCGGTGGGCGAGGGGATGACGCCGCTCTTCTCCGATCACGGTTCCTCATCCGCTGCCGGTGCCCCGTCTTCCCGGGCCGGCACACCGACATCGGTTCCACGGGCCCGCGCCGTCTCACCGGTCACGGCGTCCCGGCGGGCGAAACGGTGGGGGAAGATCGCCCAGCGGATCGTGCCGCACGACCTTGAGCCCGACGTCCTGCGCCTTGAGCTCTTCGAGCTCGGAGACGCCTTCCGTACCTACCAGCAGCGCACCGAACCCGATCTCGCCCTCCTCGCCGAGCTCCACGACCGCAAGGCGCGCGCGTTCGCCCTGTGGGCCGATGTGAGCGGCGACAACTCACTGCGGCACGAGGCGAAACGCGCCGAGCAGGCGGCACACACCACCCGGGAGATGCACGCCAACCGCACGACGGGCGCCGGCGGGCCGGCGGCGGAACGGCTGCTGACCCGGCAACAGGCGGTCCATGCCCGCACCGTGCTGGACTACGCCGCCGCCCACGCCCCGCTCCCCGGGGCCGAGGTACGCCTCGCGGTTCTCATGATCACTCTGCGGGCCGCGAAAGCCGGCACCGCGAACGTCACCGGCCAGGACCTCACCGGCTGGCTCCAGACAGATGCCGAACCGGTGCTCCGGCGACTGGTCGAAGCCGACTGGCTGCGTCTGTCCGCCACCGTGGCCGAGGTGATGGCCTCCCGGCCCGAGGACCCCACCGCCCTCACCGTCCCCGCACTGCTGCCCGAGCAGCCCCGCCCGTTCGAGTTCGGCAAGACCACCCGCGCGAGGATCTCCGGCTGGGCCCAGAAAGTCGTGGGCGACCGGAAGATCCGGAAGAGGCAACCGGATGCCGCCACCCGGCTCCTGGCCCTCTGCACCGCCGCCCACACCCGCCCCGACGGACGGCTCGGCCGCGCCGAGGACGACGGGCTGCACCTGGACCGGGTCGCCGCGTTCTGCGCGCTGCCGCCCGACCAGGTCGCCGAGCACACCGAACTGCTGGTCGCCGCCGACTGGCTCACCGAGGTCGACACCGCAGGGAAGCGGCTGCGCGGACGACTCACGGAGCGGACCCTGCCGCTCGGAGCGCTGCTGTGACAGGCCGGGTGCGACGCAGACCCCCAGCGGAGCCGACGGACCGGGCAGAACTCCCGGATGTGCGAAGCCGACTGCCGCAGGCCGCCGACGAGGAGCAGCAAGCGCCGGACCGGAGGG